>JALZHC010000057.1:0-6801 GCA_030914105.1 Acidobacteriota bacterium | reverse complement strand
CCGGACTCCAGACTCAAATCTTGTAGTTCGACCCCTTGAAGTCGTAAAGCCGCACCTGATTGCGGTCGGCGCGGTACTCGTAAGACTTGCCGGCGGCGTTCAAACGTATGCGCCAGCCGGAGGTGATCATCATGCCGCTCATCTCGCCGCGCGCGGGCGCGCCAAGCGACGTGTCGGGGAAGTCGGCCTCCGCGACCGACTCCGTGCGTATCTCGCTCTCGGAGACGCCGAGGCGTGCGGCGAGGTCTCTGTGCGCCCGCGCGACCGCGTCCTCCTTGCTGTAAGCCATTCGTTTCGCTTCTCCCGTCAGGAGGTTGTCCATCCGAGATTATCATACGCCGCGCCGTGCCCCCGCGTTTTAACTTTCGTGCGGCGCGCCCGCTCGACGGGTATTCTGCGCCCGCCGCCGGAAAAAGTGAAGGAGGCAGAAAGCAGTAGCCAGAAGTCAGTAGTCAGGAGCCAGTAGTCAGTAGAAAAGCAGTTGCCTTTATGCTGGATACTGACTGCTAGCTACTACTTCATCCTTCCGCCTTCATCCTTGTCACCGGAGGTCGCCGAAGAGGTGTTGCAGGAGCGCGGCGACGGCGATGGCGGCGGTCTCGGCGCGGAGCGTGCGCCCGCCGAGCGTGATGATCGTCGAGCCGCGCCCGCGCGCGAGCGCGATCTCTTCGTCGTCCCAACCCCCTTCGGGGCCGACGAGCGCCGTGACGAAGGAGCGCGCGCCGTTATGGAAAGTGATTGCGTCCAGCCCTTCGCCGCCGCGCTCGGCAAAGAGCAGGCGCAGCTCGCCCGCGCGCGGCGCGGCTGAGGTGAGAGAGTCGAGAGTCGTCGGTTCCGCGACCGTGGGGACGCGCGCGCGGCCCGACTGCTTCGAGGCTTCGAGCGCCAGCCGCCGCCAGCGCTCGACCCTTCGCGCGGCATCCTTCGCGTCGCGCAGACGCACGTCCGCGCGCCTCGTCTCCAAAGGTATGACGCGCGTCGCGCCCAGCTCCGTCGCCTTCTGCACGACGAGGTCGAACTTCTCGCCCTTCAAGAGCGCGACGCCGAGCGTCAGCTCAAGCGGCGACTCCGGGCGCGGCGGCTCGGCAGGCCCGCGCACTTCGAGCGTCGCCAGCGCACGGCCTCGCCCGCCGCCGTCGTCATCTCGCACGACGCACGCGAACTCGCGCCCCTCGCCGTCAAACACAAAAGCCTCGTCGCCATCGCGCAGCCGCAGCACGTCGCGCAGGTGGCGCGACTCCTCCGCCGACAGCACCACCCGCGCGCCGTCTGGCGCGAAGGCTTCGGGCGGCGCATAGAACCTTCGGCGGGTCATCGTGAAATGATGAATGATGAATGAAGAGCAGGAGCCAGTAGTCAGTAGCCAGCATAAAGGCAGATGCTTTTCTACTGGCTCCTGTCTACTGACTACTAATTCATCTTTCGTCGTTCCGGATTCATCATTAAATCACTAAAGCCACCCACTCGCCTTCATGCGTGACTTCGCAGTTGCCGACGCCGAGTTCGCGCAGGCGCGCAAGCAAGGCGTCCGATTGCGCGGCGAGTATGCCGGAGAGGACGAGACGCCCGCAGGTCGCGGCGACGAGCGCGGGCAGCAGCGCGAGGATCACGTCCGCGGTCAGGTTGGCGCAGACGAAGTCGGCTGAAGCGGTCGTCTCGTCAACGCTCCCGACGCGGAGACGGATGCGTTCGGCGACGCCGTTTCGGCGCGCATTCTCTTCGGCGACTGTGACGGCGAGCGCGTCCGTGTCGCACGCTTCGACGCGCGCCGAAGGGTCGAGCTTCGCGGCGGCGATGGCGAGGATGCCTGTGCCCGTGCCCACGTCGAGGAAGCTTCCGCCGCGGAAGTGGCGTTCAATCGCGGCGAGGCAGAGGCGCGTCGTCTCGTGCGTGCCCGTGCCGAAGGCCATGCCCGGCTCGACGCGAATGACGATCTGTCCTTCGCCGCCCGGCACTTCGCACCACGGCGGCGCGACGACGAAGCGCCCGACCTCCGTCGGACGCCAGCCCTTCTTCCACTCCGCGAGCCAGTCGCGCTCCTCAACCTCGCGCGCCCTCATCTCGCGCACGTCAGACGAAGCGAGGCCGTAGATGCGCAGCGCCTCCAACAGCGCCGCGCGCACGCGCTCGACCTCCGGTGGCGAGTCGAAATAGCCGGTCACACGCGCCGGCGAATAGTCGTCAGCACTCTTGCCGACGGCTTGAACAGCGCCTGCCTGCGCGCCGCCGTCGCTCTCCGTGCCGAGCGCGCCCGCCTCCATCAGCGCGTACTCCACGGCCTCTCGCGCGCGTTCCTGGAGCGTCACGTCGAGTGCGAACCACTTCATAAGTGATAAGTGATAAGTGATGAATGATGAGTGATGAAGAAGAGCTGCGGGGTTTTTCTTATCACTTATCACTCATCACTCATCGCTTCTCCTCAATCCCCATCTCGCCGAGCGCGCGCGGCGAGTCGCGCCAGTCCTCTTCGACCTTGACGAAGAGTTCGAGGTAGACGCGGTGGCCGACCAGCCGCTCGATGTCGCGCCGCGCTTCGGTGCCGATCTCTTTGAGGCGCGCGCCGCCGCGCCCGATGACGATGCTCTTCTGCGAGGGGCGCTCGACGTAGACGGCGCAGTAGATGCGCGTCAGCTCGTCGGAGACCTCCTCGTAGCGCTCCGTGACGACCGCCGTGACGTATGGAATCTCCTCGCCCGTGACGCGCAAGATCTTCTCGCGCACCATCTCGGCGACGAGGACGCGCAGAGGCTGGTCGGTCAGCTCGTCCTCTTCAAAGACGGGTTCGCCTTCGGGGAGGTTCGCGACGAACTCTTTGACGAGGTCTCCGAGCTGGTCGCCCGTGCGGGCCGAGAGCGGCACGACCGCGCGCCACGCGTGCTCGCGCGAGTACCACTCGATGAGCGGCAGCAGGCCGCGCTTGTCTTCGAGCCGGTCGGTCTTGTTGAGGAGAAGGATTGCGGGCTTGGCCGACTCTTTGACGAGGCCGAGGACGAAGCGGTCGCCGTTGCCCGTTGGGGCCGAGGCATCGCGTAGGAGGCAGACGAGGTCAACGCCTTCGAGCGCGTCGTGGACGGCGGCCATCATGCGCCGGTTCAGGAGGTGGCCGGGCTGGTGTACGCCGGGCGTGTCGACCAGAACGATCTGCCCTTCGGGCCGAGTGATGACGCCGCGAATCTGGTGGCGCGTCGTCTGCGGCTTGTTCGAGACAGCCGCGATCTTCTCGCCGACGAGCCGGTTCAGAAGCGTTGACTTGCCGGCGTTGGGCCGCCCGACGAGCGCGACGTAGCCGCTGCGATAGCCGCCGCGCGTCTGCGCGCGCGCCGCGTCGTCTGCCGCCGCTTCTTCGGCTTCGGACTCAGCCGTCTCTTCGGCTTCAGACACAGACGCCCGCTCGGCCCCGGTCTCAGCCGCTCTCTCTTCCTCACTCCCTGTCGCTTCTTCAACCATCGCTCATCTCGAAGTGACCTCGAAGCCCGACTCAAGCATCTGCGGGTCTTCGGAGCTGGTGCCGGCCATGACGCGGAACGCGCCCGGCTCGACTGTGAAGCGCACGTCCTGGTCGTAGAAGCCGAGCTGTTCAGGCGCGAGCGTGAAGTTGATTGTGCGGCGCTCGCCGGGTTGGAGCGTGACGCGCTCGAAGCCCTTCAGCTCTTTGACGGGCCTGACGCGCGAGGCGGCAACGTCGCGTAGGTAGAGCTGCACAACCTCGTCGCCCGCGCGGCGACCAGTGTTCTCCACGTCAACGCTGACCCGGATGCTTCCCGTCGGCGCAATGCGCGTCGCGCTCAGGCGCAGGTTCGAGAGGCGGAAGGTCGTGTAAGAGAGGCCGTGGCCGAAGGGGAAGAGCGGCGTGACCGGCACGTCCAGATACTTCGAGGTGTACTTCTCGTTTGAAGGCGGGCGGCCCGTGCTCGTGTGGTTGTAGTAGAGCGGCTCCTGGCCTGCGGCGCGCGGGAAGGTGACGGGCAGGTGGCCGCCGGGATTCACGTCGCCGAAGAGCACGTCGGCGATTGCCGGGCCGCCCTGCGTGCCTGGGAACCAGGCTTCGAGGATGGCGGGCGAGTTCTCCGCGGCCCAGTTGATCGAGAGCGGGTGGCCGTTCATCAAGACGACGACGTAAGGCTTGCCGGTCTGATGAATCGCCTGAAGCAGCTCCAACTGCCTGCCGGGCAGATCGAGCGTCGAGCGCGAGGCGGCCTCACCGCTCATCTCTGCGGTCTCGCCGACGGCGACGACAACCACGTCCGCCTCACGCGCGACGCGCGCGGCCTCCTTGATCGAGTCGGCGGGCGCAGGCGTGGTGGCGAGCCGCGCGGCCTCCGTGCCTTCGGCGCTGGCGACGTTCGTGCCGCCGGCAGCGCTGGCGACAGGCGGCGGCGCGTCGTAGTTGCCCGTCACGCCGCGGCCTTCGATGGCGACGCCCTTCGCGTAGAGCACGCGCGTCTGCGGCGAGACCTTCGACTTGATGCCCGCGAGCAGCGTCACGGTGTTCTGCGGCTGCCCGTCGCCCGACCAGGGGCCAATCGTCGCGCGCGGGTCGTCGGCGAGCGGGCCGACGACGGCGATGCGGCGGACGCTTTTGTCAAACGGCAGCAGGTCGTGCTCGTTCTTCAGGAGCACGAGCGAGCGCGCGGCTGAATCGCGCGCGGCGCGCTGGTTCTCCGCGCTCAGAATCACCGAAGCCTCGCGCGACTCTTCGACGTAAGGGTGCTCGAAGAGGCCGGCGCGGAACTTGACGCGCAGGATTCGCCGGACGGCCTCGTCAACCTCGGCCAAAGTGATTTTGCCCTGGCGCAGAAGCGCCGCGCCGTTCTGGTTGTAGAGGCGGCTGACCATCTCCATGTCGACGCCAGCGTTGAGGCCGAGGCGCGCGGCTTCGCTTCCGTCGGCGGCGTAGCCGTGGGCGATCATCTCCTGAATGGAGGTGTAGTCGCTGACGACGAAGCCGTCAAACTTCCACTCGCCGCGAAGGATTTTTGTGAGCGTGAAGTGGTTCCCCGAAGAGGGCACGCCGTTGAGGTCATTGAAGGCGCTCATCAGCGTGCCGACGCCCGCCTCCACCGCGGCGTGGAAGGGCGGGAGGTAGACTTCGCGCAGGCGCTGCTCGCTCATGTCGGTCGTGTTGTAGTCGCGGCCCGCTTCGGCTGCGCCGTAGGCGACGAAGTGCTTGGCGCAGGCGACGACGCGGTCGGGCGCGCTGTAGTCCGGCCCTTGAAAGCCGCGCACGCGCGCGCGCGCCAGCAGAGAGCCGAGGTATGGGTCTTCGCCCGCGCCTTCGGCGATGCGGCCCCAGCGCGCGTCGCGCGCGATGTCCACCATCGGGGCGAAAGTCCAGTGGACGCCGGAGGCGCGCGCTTCGGCTGCGGCGACGCTGGCGGCGCGCTCGGCGGCAGCCGGATCGAAGCTCGCGGCCTCGCCCAAGGGGATGGGGAAGATGGTTCGGTAGCCGTGAATCACGTCGAAGCCGAAGATGAGAGGGATGTGCAGGCGCGAGCCTTCGACCGCCGCGCGCTGGAGGTCGTTCGTGTTGCGCGCGCCGCGCACGCCGAGGGTCGAGCCGAGAAGGCCGCGGCGCGCAAGCTCGTACAAGTCCGGGTTGGCGTGGCCGCCGACGTCGCCGCCGAGCTGCTGCAACTGTCCGAGCTTCTCTTCGAGCGTCATGCGCGCCAAGAGCGCGTTCACCTTCCGCTCCGTGTCGTCCGGCGCGCGCAGGGGCGCGGCTGGGGCGTTGCGGCGGCGCTGCGCCCGCGCGCCCGCGGGCAGCGACGACAGCAGGAAGGAGAGGACGACGGCGATGACGAGCAAAGACTTCGCGTGCTGCGCGAGTTTCATAGGCGGCCTCCGTGAAAGACTTCCGCCGGACGACCGGAGCGGCGCGCGTCGCACACGTCGCTCTGTCCGTCCGTCGTGCTTTTAGTCCGAGGGGATTTTGGGAATCCTAGCTTGAGGAAGAACAAGCCCGCAAGCCCGCGCGCGCGTGGGCCTGCGGGCTTTCGGGTTTCACTTCTGTATCAGCGCGAGGAGCTTGGCGGCGAGGTCGGCGTCGAGACGTTGGAGCGCGGCTTGCGTCTGCGCGGCGGAGGCGCGGTCGCCCACGCCGAGGTAGGCGAGGCCGAGGCCGTAGTAAGCGTCGGCGTAGTCGGCCTTGATGCGGACGGCCTGCTTGTAGGCGACGATGGCCTCGGTGTGCTTGCCGGAGACGCGGTACGAGTCGCCGAGGTAGCCGTAGGCGGTCGCCCAGTTGGGGTCGTAGCGGATGGCCTCCTTGTAGCTTGAGGCGGCGTCGTCGTAGCGGTCTGTGTTGTAGTAGACGTTGCCGAGGCCGAAGTGGGCCACGGAGTCTTCGGCGTTGACCTGAATCGCGCGGCGGTAGGACGACTCGGCCTCCGCGTGCCGCTTGAGCTTTTCGTAGGCGTCGCCGAGCAGGCGGAAGGCTTTGCCGTCCTGCGGATAGAGGCGCGTCTCCTCTGTGTACTCGGCGATGGCCTCCTGCGTGCGGCCCTGTCGGTAGAGCGCCTCGCCGAGGTTGCGGTGGCCGCCCTTGTAGTCGGGCTTGAGGCGCACGGCCTTCTGGTAGAGTTCGGCGGCGGCGGAGAAGTTGTCGTGGTTAAAGTGCGCGACGCCCAGCTCGAAGTAGGCTTCCGGGTCGTCGGGCTGGAGGTCGATGGCGCGGCGGTAGGCGGCGACGGCCTCGTCGTAGCGGTCGAGGTAGTCGAGCGAGTTGGCGAGGAAGACGTAGGCCTGCCGGTAGTCGGGCTTGAGGCGCACGGCCTCCCTGTAGGCGGCGGCAGCGTCGGCGTA
>JALZHC010000460.1 GCA_030914105.1 Acidobacteriota bacterium | reverse complement strand
CGTCTACGTCTTCTACGGCAGCGAGAGCCGCGTGCCGAAGTACAAGCACATGATGCGCGAGGTCTTCGAGCTGTCGCCGCCGGAGCTGGCCGCCCTCTGCGTGCTGATGCTGCGCGGGCCCCAGACCATCGGCGAGATCCGCGGGCGCATGGGCCGCCTCCACGAGTTCGCAGACCTCGCCGAAGCCGAGGCGACGCTTGACGCGCTCGCGCGCCGCGACGAGCCGCTCGTCACAAAGCTCCCGCGCCGTCCGGGCCAGAAGGACGCGCGCTACTCGCACCTGCTCGCCGGCCCGCCCGCCGCCGAGCCTGAGCCGGGCACTGAAGGAGAGGCCGCGACGACGGCGCGCGAGACGGCGGCTCACGCGCGCGAGACGGCGAGCGAGAGAATGGCACGCCTCGAAGCAGAGGTCGCGTCGCTTCGGACTGAGGTCGCAGAGCTGCGACGCCAGCTCGAAGAGTTCCGCGGGCAGTTCGAGTAGGGCGCGGGAGCGTTTTGAGTCGAGCGCACGCCGTTCGCATGACGCCGGGCGGCGGCTTGAGCTTGAATGACAAAGCCGGGAGCGGGAGAGGGCAGAGAGGTGCGACGCGGCGCGAAACTCCGGCGCGACTTCTACACGCGCGGCGACGCGACGGCGGTCGCGCTCTCTCTGCTGGGCCGCTTGCTCGTCGTGCCCGCGCCGAACGGCGCGCGCGTTTCTGGCCGCATCGTCGAGGTCGAGGCTTACTGCGGCGTCGAAGACCGCGCGTCGCACGCGTATGGAGGCCGCCGCACCGCGCGCACAGAGACGATGTACGCGGAGGGCGGCGTGGCTTACGTCTACTTCGTCTACGGCATGCACCACCAGTTCAACGTCGTCACGGGGCCGAAAGAGTTGCCGCACGCCGTTCTCGTGCGCGCCGTCGAACCCTCGGAGGGCGTCGAATGGATGCGCCGCCGAAGGCCCGTGCGCAAAGAGAGCGAGCTGACTTCCGGCCCCGGCAAGCTCTGCCAGGCGCTCGGCATTGACCGGAGTTTTGACGGCGCAAACCTGCTCGGTCGCCGCGTTTGGATTGAGGAGACCGGCTCGCTGCCGTCTCAAGAAGAGGTCGCCGCGGGCGCGCGCATCGGCGTCGCCTACGCCGGCGCGGACGCGCTCAAGCCCTGGCGCTTCTGGCTGAAAGGTAACGAGTACGTTAGCCGGAAAACTTCGTAAGCCGGCGGGTTGGATAAACTTTGCGAATAACCTTTCTGGGAACAAGCTCCGGCGTGCCGACGCGCTCGCGCAACGTCTCGTGCGTGGCCTTCAGGCCGCCGCAGCGTGCCGAGGTCTGGCTCTTCGACTGCGGCGAGGGCACGCAGCACCAGCTTCTCCGCAGCGACCTCAACCTCAGCCAGGTCACGCGCATCCTCATCACGCACATGCACGGCGACCACGTCCTCGGCCTGATGGGACTGCTCGCGACCTGCGGCATGACCGCGCACACGCGCAGCATCCAGGTCTACGGCCCGCGCCCCATCGCCGACTACGTCCGTGAGGTCAGCCGCCGCACGCAGTTCCAGACGAACTACCCGCTCGAAGTCCACGAGGTCAACGCCGGTCTCGTCTTCGACGAAGAGGAGTACACCGTCACCTGCGCGCCTCTCAAACATCGCCTGACGGCCTACGGCTACCGCGTCACGGAGAAGGATCGCCCCGGCCACTTCGACGTGGAGCGTGCGAAGCATCTCGGAATCCCTTCCGGCCCCGTCTACGGAAGGCTCAAGCGCGGCGAGCGCGTCACGCTTCCGGACGGTCGCACGTTCGACGGCGCGGACTTCAGCGGCCCCGCGCTCCGCGGTCGCTCGTTCGTCTACTGCACCGACACGACCTACTGCCGCTCGTCGGTCGAGCTTGCGCGCGACGCAGACCTGCTCATCCACGAAGCGACCTTCGCCGAGGTGGACGAGGCGCTGGCCGTGCGCGCGACCCACTCGACCGCCGCGATGGCCGCGCGCGTGGCGCAAGAGGCCGGCGTGCGCCGCCTCCTGATGACACACTTCAGCCCGCGCTACTTCCCCGGCAATCAGACCGAGCCGGACGACCTCCTGCGCGAGGCGCGCGCAGTCTTTCCCGCGACCGAGATGGCCCACGACTTCCTGAGCGTTGACGTGCCGCGCCGCGAGTAGTAAACCTAACTGCCGCGCCCCCGCCCGGCGCGCGCCCGCAATCTAAGCTCAGCCGCCGGCTGAGAGCCGCTCGCGCAAGCGGCTTTACAGGGCTGCTGTTATCTGTGATACGATGTGCCACGCCTGCAACCGAGGCCGCGAAGGCGGCCAGGGCGCGGGTAGGCCCAGCTCAACGCGAGGAGCGAGAAGAATGAGCTTCAACAAGATCATCATCGTCGGCAACCTTGGCCGCGACCCGGAGCTTCGATACACGCCGCAGGGCACAGCCGTCTGCAACTTCTCCGTCGCCACGAACGAGCGGCGGCGCGACAAGGCGGGCGAGCAGCAGGACGTGACGACCTGGTTCCGCGTCAACGCCTGGGGCCGGCAGGCCGAGAACGTCTCGAAGTATCTGTCGAAGGGGCGGCGCGTCTACGTCGAGGGCCGCCTCCACGTGGAGGAGTGGACAGACCGCGACGGCAAGCAGCGTTACACTCTGGAAGTCAACGCCTCGGACGTGCAGTTCCTCGACAGCGCCGCCGACGTTGAAGGCATCCCCGTCCGGCAGTCGGAGCAGTCCGCGCCCCCCGCGTCTCGCGGCGCATCGGGCGGAGGCGGCGGACGCTCTTCCGAGCCGGACATCGAGGACGACGAGATTCCTTTCTAAGACGAGTACGGAACCGCGAGCAGAAGCCTCGCAGGTTCTGGCTTCAAGGTGCGGGCGTCGCCTCCCGACGTACACCCGCTCGCTACCGCTCGCGGTACTGTGGCCGTCGAGCAAGGCGGGTTTACGAACATGGGCGAAGAGTTCAAAGGTCTGGACGACGCGGGCGGGGCGCTCGTCTCGGTCGAGCGTTCGCGCTTCATGCCGGCGTTGACGATTGAGTCGGCGGTCGAGCGCTACCAGCAGGTGACGGAGTTCGTCAGCCGTGTGCTGCGCGAAGACGTTGACTACGGCGTCATCCCCGGCACGGAGAAGCGTACGCTCCTGAAGCCCGGAGCCGAGAAGCTCACGACCTTCTTCGGCCTCTCCACGCGCTTCCGTCTGCTCGAACGCATCGAGGACTGGACGGGCGACGAACACGGCGGCGAGCCTTTCTTCTACTACCTCTACCGCTGCCAACTGCTGCGCGGCGACCTGCTCATCGCAGAGGCGGACGCCTCCTGCAACTCTCGCGAGACGAAGTACCGCTGGCGCGAGGCGCAGCGTACCTGCCCCGCGTGCGGCCAGGCCGCCATCATCAAAGGGCGCGAAGAGTATGGCGGCGGCTGGGTCTGTTTCCGCAAGCGCGGCGGCTGCGGCGCGAAGTACGCCGACGGCGACGAATCAATCGAGGGCCAGCAGACGGGCCGCGTCTTCAACCCCGACATCTGCGACCAGGTGAACACGATTCAGAAGATGGCGCAGAAGCGCAGCCTCGTCGGGGCCGTGCTCATCGCCGTCAACGCCTCCGAGTTCTTCACGCAGGACGTTGAAGACTTCCCCGCGCGCGGCGTCGCGGCCCGCGCAGACTCCAACGCGGCAGACCTTGCCGGCGAGATTCGCGCCGCGTGCCGCGCTTTGGGGAAGACCGAGGAGCAGCTCGCGGGCTGGATCAAAAAGAAGTACGGCGCGGACGGCGTCGAGCAGTTGACCGGGGCGGACAGGCGCGTGGTTCTGTCGCTTCTGCAAGGGATGCTGGCGAAGCGCGCGGCTTAAATTAATCTTGAGCCTTGCGGCAGTTGAATTCAACGCAGAGGCGCAGCAGAACGCGGAGGATGCGCAGAGGCTTGAGCATTAGCATTCCTCTGCGCAATCTCTGCGAACTCTGCGCCTCTGCGTTGAATAATTCGTTCTCAACTCCCAACGCGCTCGAAGACGGCGGCAAGACTGTTGTAACCTCCTCCTGCGATGAACGCGACCACGCTCGTTCTCAGGTTCGACGCGGGCACGCTGCTGCTCGACGGCGCGGGCGGCGAGGCGAGCGTGCCGACGCCTTTTCGTTGGGACGCGCGCGTGCTGCGCTGGCGCGCGCCGGCCTGGGCGTACCGGCAGGTCGTCGAAGAGCTGGTGCATGAGAAGGTTC
>JALZHC010000459.1 GCA_030914105.1 Acidobacteriota bacterium | reverse complement strand
CCAGGACTTCGGCGACCGACCAACTGCCCGGCGCGGGGCGGAAGAGTTGCTGCGCGTCGCTCAGGCCCTCGACCGTTTGGAAGAGGCGTGCGCGCGTCCGGTCTATGTCGTCGAAGATTTCCGCGACGCTGTTGTAGTTCATCCGGGGCTTGCTCCTTTAGTTTGCGGGTCGAAGTAGTTTTCGCGTGGAAGGCGCGGGGCCGAAGCCGGTCAGGAAGCGTGGCCGAAAGTCAGTCGTCGCGCGCAGTCGCGCGGCGTTCAGAAGGCTGAGGACGGCGGCCTGCGGCGAGAGGTGGAGCGCGTGCCAGCGCGTGTACTTGTAGGTCGGGAGCGGCTCGCTGCGGTAGAAGCGGACGAATGCGGTCTGCGCGTAGAGCGTTTCGGGCGCGACCCATTCGAGACGGACGAAGGGGTTCAGGGAAATGAGCACGGCCGGAGCCTGCGCTGCGTTGGCTCCATTGCCAGACGGCGGCGTACCGTTATTAGCCGGCGGCGTACCGGCCTGCGCGCCCTTCGCGGGCGTCGCCGCCTTCTTGAAAACGCGCGCGTCGTACTCGACCGAGGCGGCGCGCAAGGGTTCTTCGAGCGAGAGCTGGCCCGCGGTGGGGTGTCCGCTCGCCGCGTCGTAGACGGCGAGGTCGTAGTCGAAGGCGGTCGCGACCTTCGCGCCGTCGGGCGACCAGGCGGGCGCGACATCGGTCAGGCGGTCGTCGAGCAGACGCTCCTGACCTTCGAGCGTGATGAGGCGCGGGCGGCCCGCGGGCAGAAGACCCTGACTGCGGCGCGCGTCCCACTCGTCCTCCTTACAGGCGAGCGCGGAGACCTGCGTGCCGTCAGGCGACCAAGCGAGGCGGAAGTAGATGAGGCCCTCGCGCGAGGTGAGCGGGCGGAGGTTGAAGCCGTCGCGGTCACCCGTGTAGACCTGCTCGGTGCGGAAGGTCTGCACGGAAGGGATGAGCGGCGCGACTGAAGGCATGGGCTGCGGCGTCGGCTCGCCCGCGCCTGGAGTCGCCGAGAGGTCTGGCGGCGGCAGCGGCTCAGGCTCGGCGGGCGTCGGGCTGGCTTGAAGCGCGGGGTTGCGTATGCCGCTGAAGAGTATGCGCTGGCCGTCGGGCGACCAGGAGACTTCGGCTGGGAAGACGCCCGTCAGCTCTTGCGGCAGCACGTTGCGGAGGAACTGACCGTCGGCCGAGTAGAGGTCAATGCGGAAGTCTGTGTTGCTCCCGCTCGTCTCGCTCGTGCCGTAGAGCGCGAGCGCGCGCTGCCCCGTCGGGTCGAGGACGGTGCGGATGAGCGCGTCGGACTTGCGCTCGGTCTCGAACGCCGCCTTGATGGTCGCGAGCAGCTCTTCCGGCTCGTCCTTGCGCAGGCGTTCGGGGAGGCTCTCCTCGCTCACGTCGGTCTCAAAACGGAACGACAGGCGATCCGCCGGCACGTCGCGCAGCTCCTTCGGCGCGACGCTCAAGCCCGTACTCTCCTTCACCTGCCGACACCCGGCGGCGAGGCAGACGACCGCCAGCAGCGCCGCCGTCAACCCTCTTCCAAGTCCGCGCAAGCTTCTCAAGCCTTCCCCCGCCTGAATGTCCGAAAAGAGTTTAAGGGACGAATGATAGGAAGCCGCGCGCGCGAAAGCAAGGATGAAGAGGGATTGATTCATTGATTCATCGGTTCATTGATTAAGTCAATGAATCAATGAACCGATGAATCAATGAATCAATTCCTCATTCATCATTCCGCACTCATCACTTCTTCACCTGTTCCGCCACTCAGGCTTGCGCTTCTCCATGAAGGCGCGGACGCCTTCCTGCGCGTCCTCGGTCTTCATCAGCTCGTTGAGGTAGAGGTCTTCGACGCGCGCGAGGGCTTCGAGGAAGGGCCGCCCGCGCGCCGCGTCCATCGCGCGGCGCGTCAACTCAAGCGCGGGTGCCGACAGCCCGCGCAGCCGCGCGAGAATCTCTTGCAGCTTCGCTTCGAGCTGTCCGGCCTCGACGACGTGGCTGACGAGGCCGAGCCGCAGTGCCTCATCGGCGTCGAAGATTTCGCCCGTCAGCAGAAGCTCGCGCGCGCGCCGCTCGCCGACGAGCCGCGGCAGAAGGACGGCGGCGACGGGCGGGAAGACTCCGAGCTTGATTTCGGGCTGGCCGAACTTCGCGCGCGAAGAGGCCAGGACGATGTCGCAGGCCGCCACAAGCTCAAGCCCGCCGCCCAGCGCCGAGCCGTCAACGACGGCGACCACGGGCTTTGCCAGAAGCTCCAGCGTGCGGAAGATGTTGTGGAAGGATTCGAGCATCCGGTAGACGGTCTCCGGCTGATGCTCCTCGACCGAGACGCCCGCGCTAAAGGAGCGCGAGCCTTCCGAGGCGTCGAAGACGACGGCCACCACGTCGCGCAGCGTCATGCAAGCGGTGAGCGCGCGATCAACCTCCGACATCATCGCAATCGTGAAGATGTTCAGCGGCGGGCGCGCGAAGCTGACGCGCGCCACGCGCTCTTCGACGCGGAAGCGTATGTGCTGGTAAAGCTCTTCTGCCATGAGTTCAGTCCCGAAAAGTTTAGGTCTCACCTCTGTGCGCGCGTGCGAGCCTGCGGACGAGGAGGTAGACGGGATAACTCAGCGCCAGCAGGACGAGCGCGTAGACGCTGTTCTCCGTGTCGCTCCAGACCGCGCCGGCGAGGAAGACGACCGAGCCGACGAGCGCGAGGCCCGTCGTGAAGGGGTAGCCCCAGGCCCTGTAGGGTCGCGGCGCGTCGGGTTCGCGCCGCCGGAGCGCGAAGACGGAGAGGAAGGCGAGCGCGTAGTCCGTGACGAAGAAGAAGGCGATGGCCGCGAGCAGATGCTCGAACGCGCCGCTGAAGACGATCATCGAGACCGCGGCCGCCGTCGAGAGCGCCAGCGAAGTGACGGGCGTGCCGCCCCGGTTGACGCGCGTCGCGCCGCGCCAGAAAAGTCGGTCGCGCCCCATCGCGTAGATGATGCGCGGCGCGGTCATCGTGTTCCCGTTCACGGACGCGAGCAGCGAGACCATCGCCACCCACGCGATGACGACTCCGCCGCGCCCGCCGAAGACGGCTTGCGCCGCCGCGCCCGCCGCCAGCTTCTCGCCCGCGAGACGTTCGAGCGGCAGGACGTAGACGAGCGCGAGGTTGAAAAGCAGGTAGACGGCGATGACGAGAAGCGTGCTCCCCATCATCGCGCGCGGCACGGCGCGCGCCGAGTCGCGCACCTCCTCGCCGAAGTAGATCGTGCTGTACCAGCCGTCGTAAGTGTAGATGACGCCCTGCAAGGCGAGCACGAAGGCGGTCAGAAGCGGCAGGCCCGCGGGCACCGCGAGCGTCGTGCTTTCGGGCGCGGCCAGCGTCGCGCCTTGCGAGGCGGCGGTCGCGGCCTCTCCGCCCGCGTGCCCGCCGAGGATGAAGCAGGCGGCGATGAGCGTGGCGAAGGCGAGCGTCTTCAGAAGGCTCGTCAACTCCTGCGAGCGGCTGCCCCAGCGCACGCCGCGCCACTGCAAGAGCGCGAAGCCGACCGTGACGGCGGACGCGACCAGGACTCTCCGGCCCGCGAGCGCGGGGACGACCGTCTCCGCGTACTCGCCGAGGACGAGCGCGACGATGGCGACCGTGCCGCACGTCGAGAGCCAGTCGCTCCAGCCGACGACGAAGGCCGGATACTCGCCCAGCGCCCGGCGCACGAAGACATACCAGCCGCCGGAGAGCGGAATCATCGTCCCCAGCTCGGCCACCGAGACCGTGCCCAGAAGCGCGTAGACGCCGCCGAGCAGCCACACGCCGAGGAAGAGCCAGGTGTTCGGCAGTTGTTTGGCGACATCGCCCGGCGTTCGCAGTATCCCCATGCCGATGGTGATGCCGACCGTCACCGCCATCCCGAAGACGACGCCGAGCACACGCAAAAGTCCGCCGCGTCGTGCCGCGCCGTCACCGCCCGACAGAACCGACTCTTCAAAGGCCGACGCGGATGACTCTTTAACTGTTTCCATGCGCCTTGACCGCTGCTGCTTCGGTGGCGTCCGCCGTCAGAAGACTGGAGAGCCTGTTTTCAAATCCCCGAAGGGGCTTTGAAAATAACTACCGAAGGCACCGCCGTCTTTCACTCTTCGCCGAGGATCTGCCGCAGGTGGTTCTTGAGGTGTCCGACGTAGTCGCGCATGAGGTATTCGAGCGTCGCCGGCTCGCCCTCGCCGATTT
>JALZHC010000458.1 GCA_030914105.1 Acidobacteriota bacterium | reverse complement strand
CGTCATCTACACGTCCGGCTCGACGGGTCAGCCGAAGGGAGTCGTGCTCGGACACGACGGCCTCTTGAACATGGCCGTCCACCACGTCGAAAGCTTCGGCTTTGACGAGACAGACCGCCTGACGCAGTTTTATTCGCCCTGTTTTGACGGCTCCATTCTCGAAGTCTTCGTGGCCTTCCTGTCGGGCGCGACGCTGGTGTTGGCCGGCCCCGAAGTGATTAAAGACCCGGAGCAGTTTTCATCCTACATCGCGGCCCAGGGCGTCACGACGGTCAACGCCCCTCCGATGTATCTGGAGACACTTGATTGGGAGAAGCTGCCGAGGGTCAGGCGGGTCATCAGCGCGGGAGACCAGGCTAAAGCTGAGACTGCCCGCAGGCTCATGCGCGCTCGCACTTATAACAACTCCTACGGCCCGACCGAGGCGACCGTGTGCGCCACAAACTATCAGGCGGACGCTTCCGTCTCTTACGGCAGCCGGATTCCGGTCGGCAGGCCGCTCAGAAACGTGGCCGTCTACCTGCTCGATAGTGAACTGAATCTTGTTCCCGAAGGCACGGTGGGAGAGGTTTGCATCTCCGGCGTCGGACTGGCGAGAGGCTATCTGAACCGAGACGAGTTGACCGCCGAATCTTTCGTCGCCAACCCATTCGTGACGGGCGAGCGGCTGTACCGCACCGGCGACCTGGGCGTCTGGCTACCCGACGGCAACCTTGAGCTGACCGGACGCAAGGACACGCAGGTCAAAGTCCGCGGCTTCCGCGTCGAGCTGGGCGAAATCGAATCCCAGTTGTTGCGGCACGGAGACGTGAGAGAGGCGGTCGTCGTCGTTCGGGAAGAGCAGCCGGGCGGCAAGCGTCTGGTCGCTTTCGTGTCCCCGGCTGGAACGGCGTCCGACGAGAGCTTGCGCGAGCACCTGAAGGCCAGGCTGCCCGCATTCATGATTCCATCCTCCTTCGTGCCGCTGGACGAGCTGCCCCTCAACCGCAACGGAAAGATAGACCGCCAGGCGCTGGCGACCATGCCGCTCAACGAGCCGGGCAGGTCAAGCCATTACGCCCCGCCGGAGACGCCGGTGCAGGAAACTCTGGCGAGGATTTGGGGCACAGTCCTCGGGCGCGAGGGTCTGGGGATTCACGATAACTTCTTCGAGCTTGGCGGCGACTCGATCATGGTGATTCAGGTCGTTTCTTACGCGCACCAGGAGGGGCTGAAGCTCTCATCGCAACAGGTCTTCGAGCACCCGACAATCGCGGGCCTCTCGAACTTCGCCCTCGCCGCCGAGCGCTTGTCTGCCGAACAGGGCGAGCTTTCCGGCCCGGCCCCGCTCACGCCCATCCAGCGTTGGTTCTTCGAGCAGCCCTTCAAAAGCCGCCACCACTACAATCAGTCCGTCATGCTCGAAGTGCCTTCCGCGCTCCCTCCGGAAGTTTTTGAAGAGGCCCTCGACCTGCTCGCACGACATCACGACGCGCTGCGCCTGCGCTTCTCCGAGTCGGGCGGCTTCTGGGAGCAGACTTACGCGGATGCCGAAGCGAAGCCGCCGTTCGCCGTCACTGATTTGAGCGGACTCGCGCCTTCGGCGCAGGCCGCACGCATGGAGGAGGAGGCTGCCGAACTTCAAGCGAGCCTCGACCTCTCAAGCGGCCCCATCTTCCGCGCGCACCTCTTCAAGCTCGGCGACGGCAGGCCGTCTCGTCTCCTCTTCATCATTCATCACCTGGCGGTTGACGCCGTCTCCTGGCGCATCCTGTTAGAGGACTTCTACGCGGCCTGCCGCTCGCTTCAGGCAGGAGTTCCGGTACAATTCCCGCCCAAGACAAGCTCGCTGCGCGATTGGGCCGCGCGGCTTCTGGAATTCAGCGACAACGACCCGCCCGACAGGCCCTACTGGCTGAACGAAGCGCGCCGGGCATCGCCCCGCCTCCCGACCGACTACGAAGCGGCCCCCGAAAAAAACATGGTCGCCGCTCAAGCGACCGTGACCGTCGAGCTTTCCGAGCAGGAAACGCACAACCTTTTGCAGGAAGCGCCGCGCGCCTTCAACACACAGATCAACGACATTCTACTGACGGCCCTGCTGCTCACGCTTAAAGAATGGACTGGAGAGCCGCGTCTGCTTGTCACCCTGGAAGGGCACGGGCGCGAAGAGTTGTTCGACGACCTGGACATCTCTAGAACCGTCGGCTGGTTTACGTCCGCCTACCCTTTGTTGCTCGAAGCGGCAGCCGACGATTCGCCCACGGAGACTCTGAAGAGCGTCAAGGAGCAGATTCGGGCCGTGCCGTTGCGCGGAGTCGGGTACGGAATCGCGCGCTACTTGAGCAGTGACCGCAGCTACGTCGAGAAACTCGTTTCACAACCGCAGGCGGAAGTTCTCTTCAACTACCTCGGCCAGATCGATCAGCTCCTGGCGACCGGGACAGACTGGCAATTGCTGCCGGAAGCCAGCGGGCCGGAACACGCGTCGGACGAGCCGCGCGGCCACCTGCTGGAGGTGGAGGGAATCGTCCATCGCGGTCGCCTGCGCATGAACTGGAAATACAGCCGGAACCTGCACGCGCCGTCTACCATTGAGCGAGTCGCCGGGCGCTACGCAGAGGTACTGCGGTCGTTAGTTGACGATTGCACGAGGGCCGAGTCGCGTGGCTTCACCCCTTCGGATTTCCCGGCGGCCCGGCTCGACCAGGAGACGCTCGACGCACTGATCGCGCGGATTCAAGGCTAGAGTTAAGCTTCGATGATTGCCGACATCTACGAACTGTCTCCGATGCAGCGGGCGATGCTGTTTCACGCGGCATACTCGCCGAAGTCTGTCTCCCACTTCAGTCAGTTCAACTGCAAAATCTCCGGCCACCTGAAGCCGGACTTATTTCGCCTAGCCTGGCAAAGGCTCTTGGAACGGCACACGGTTCTGCGAACCTCGTTTCATTGGGAGGGCCTCGACAAGCCGGTTCAGGTAGTTCACGACCAGGTGACTCTGCCGTGGGTTTATCAGGACTGGCGCTCCCACGGCGCTCCGCCGCTCGACGGCAAATGGCAGGAGCACCTGCTCGCCGACCGGAGGGCCGGCTTCGCTCTCGACCGCCCGCCCCTGATGCGCTGCCTGCTGGTCAGAACCGCGGAAGACCAATACCGTTTCAACTGGAGCCACCACCACATCCTCCTTGACGGCTGGTGCCTCTCGCTGGTGTTGGAGGAGTTCTTCAAAATCTACGAGGCGCTCCGTTCGCAGAAGCCTCCCGACCTTCCGCCGCCGGTTCCCTACAGAACATACATCGAGTGGCTACAGCGGCAGGACATGAATGAAGCGAGAGACTACTGGGTCAACTCTCTGAAAGGCTTTCGCGCGGCGACCGAGTTGCCGACTCGCCGCGAGAAGATTACGGGAAGGCCCGAAGCGGGCGAGTCGGTGCAGCGCCAGCTTCCCCAGTGGTTGAGCCAGAGCCTGCGGAGCTTTGCCAGCCGGCACCAGATCACACCGAACGTTCTCGCACAAGGCGCTTGGGCGCTGCTCCTGTCACGCCAGAGCGGCGAGCGGGATGTCGTCTTCGGGGCGACCGTGGCGGGCCGCCCGACAGACTTGCCGGGCGCAGGGCGTATGCTCGGACTCTTCATCAATACAGTCCCGGTGCGCGTGCTTGTAGAAGAGCGTGCGACGTTGGTTGATTGGCTAAAGCAGATACAGGCGCGACAGGCCACCCGCAGCCGCTACGAGTACACGCCCCTCTCCGATATACAGCGTTGGAGCGAAGGGCTGCGCGGCATTCCGCTTTTCAACAGCAACGTCATCTTCATGAACTATCCGCTGAACGAGACGCTCGCGCGTGGTACCAGCGGACTAATCATTTCGGAGCCGCAAATCCACGACCAGACCAACTTCCTGTTGCAGTTGCAGGTAACCCCAGGCGCGGAGTGGACGTTGGAGATTAACTACGACGGCGAGGGGTTCGAGCGAGCGACTGCCGAGCGCATGCTCGATCACCTGTGCACACTGCTCGAAGCCTTCACCCACGACCCCTCGCGCCCCCTCTCCGAACTCTGCCTCTTAAGTGACGCCGAGCGCGCCCAACTCCTGACCACCTTCAACCTCACAGAAGTAGCCTTCGACCCGTCACATTCTTTCATCCGCCGCTTCGAAGCACAGGCCGCCTCCTCCCCCTCACGCACCGCCGTCACCTGCACGGGCCGCAGCCTCACCTACAGAG
>JALZHC010000056.1 GCA_030914105.1 Acidobacteriota bacterium | reverse complement strand
CGTGAGCGAGAAGACGAGGACGAGGATCGGCCCGAGGACGAAGTTCGGGAGGCTGATGCCGAGCATCGAGAGCCCCATCGCCGCGTAGTCGAGCTTCGAGTTCTGCTTGAGCGCCGCGAGCGTGCCGGCGGTGACGCCGACGAGGAGCGCGAGCAGGTAGGCGCAGACCCCGATGGCCGCCGAGACGGGCACCGTCCGCCGCAGCACGTCGTTGACCGTCTCGTTCTCGTAGAGGAGCGAGTTGCCGAAGTCGAGCCGCAGGATGTTCGACATCACCCGCCCGTACTGCACGAGCAGCGGCTGGTCCAGCCCATACTTGGCGCGGATGTTCCTCTCGATAGAGGCGGGGAGCTTGCGCTCGCCCTCGTAGAAGTTGCCGGGCGCGAACCGGATGAGCACCCACGTCAGGCTGATGACGACGAGCACCATCGGCACCGTGACGAGCAGCCGGCGGACGATGAAGCGGAACATCCCTCAGTTACTCCTGCGCCTCGGCCAGCTCCGGGCTCGACATGTCGGGCATGCCTTGGTCCCACTTCGCGCGGTCGTGCTCGATGTAGACGAACTTCCAGGCGTGGAGCGTCCCCGGGTTCGGGTACATCCCCTTCACGTAGGGCTTCTTCATCCAGCTCGTCGCCGGCTTCAGGAGCGGGATGACGGGCGCGGCGTCGAGCATGTAGGACTCGGCCTTCGCCAGCATCTCGTAGCGCTTCTGTTGGTCGAGCTGGCGGTTGGCTTCGTCGAGCATGGCGTTGAACTTGGGGTCAGTCCAGCCGGTGCCGTTATCGCCGCCGTCGGTCGTAAACAGGCCGAGGTAGGTGAACGGATCCATGTAGTCGCCGACCCAGCCCGCGCCGCCGGCGATGCCTTTGTACTGGAGCTTCGAGCGCTGGTCGAGGAAGGTCTTGAACTCGACGGCGTGGAGCGGGATGGTGACGCCGAGGTTCTGCTTCCACTGGGCCTGTATGAACTCGGCGATCTGCCGGTTCGACTCGTTCGTGTTGTAGGTGACCTCGATGCCGTTCACGGGGAACTTCTTCGGGTCGTAGTTGCCTGCGGCGTCTTTGTAGCCGGCCTCGGCGAGCAGGCGCTTGGCCCCGTCCACGTCGAGCTTGAATCCGTCTATGCGCGGGTAGCCGTGGAGGATTCCCTGCGGGACGAAGGTGTTGTTCGGCTTGGAGACGACGCGGTATTCGGCCAGCGCGTCGCGGTCAATCGCCATGTTGAGCGCCTTGCGCACGCGCTTGTCGTCGAGCGGAGGCTGCTTGGTGTTGAACTGCCAGTAGGAGCAGGCGTTCTCCGGCGCGTCCATGTAGTCCTTCTTGAAGCGGATGCCGGCCTTGAGCCACGCGGCGGGGACGGAGTGGTTCAAGGTGGCGTCCACGTCGCCCGCCTTGTAGAGGTTCATGATCGTCGTGTTCTCTTCCAGCGGGATGAAGACGATCTTTTCGAGGCGGACGCTCTGCGCGTCCCAGAAGTACGGGTTGCGCACGGCGACGAGCTGGTTGTAGGGCTTGTGCTCGGCGAGCTTGAACGGGCCGCTGCCGACCCAGTTCTCCGGCTTCGTCCAGTTCACGCCGAACTTCTCGACGGTCGCCTCCTTCACGACGCGGAAGAACTGGTGCGGGACGAGGCCGATGAAGTAGGGCGCGGGCTGGCGCATCGTGATGCGCAGGGTGTAGTCGTCCACGGCCTCGACGCCGATGTCCTCGGCCTTGACCGGCACAAGCTCCTTGCCCGCGACGAGCGCCTGCAATTTCGGGTTGGCCTTGAAAGCCTTCTGCCGCTCCTTCTCGTCCGAGGGGACGACGAGGCGCGCAGGCGAGTGCATGAAGTGGTGGAAGGGCGTATCGGGCGCGGCGTCCTCATCCTTCTTGGAAAGCTCTTTGCGGACTTCAGCATCCTGATAAGCCTGGTAGGCGGACGCCAGTTCCGACCCGTTAGGCGGGGCTGCGGGCTGAGATGACGCCGAGGCCGTCTCGTTCTTCGCGTCGGCGGGCGCGGCCTCCGAGGCGAGGAGGAAGCGGCCCGTGGCGGGGTCGCGCACGAAAGAGTCCATGCTGTTGTAGGCTTCGGCGTACTTGATGTCGAAGCCGAGGTAGGCGAGGCGCGAGGCTAGTTCGGGGCGGAAGCCGCGGCGGATTGTGTAGACGAAGTCCTGCGCCTTGATGGGCGAGCCGTCGGAGAACTTCGCGTCGCGGCGAAGGAAGAAGACGAACTCGGAGGCGTCCTCGTCAATCGTCCAGCGCTCGGCGATGGAGGGGATCGGCTCCATTGTCTTCGGGTGGTACTCGGCCAGCCCGTCGTAGAGCGCCATGTCGATGCGCGCTTCGGGCTGCCCCGAACTCATCTGCGGGTCGAGCGACTCCGGCTCCGCGCCCGTGACGTAACGGAGCACCTGCCCTTCGGGCGGGTCAATCTTGCCGAAGTACACGGAGTTGCTCGCCTGCGTCGTGCAGCCGGCGGCGAGGAGCGCGGCGGCGAGGACGAAGGCGAAGAGGCGTACTGTTTTGGCTTCGGGCATGGCGACTTCTCCTGCCAACGCTGAGATTGAAGGCGACCCCTTCGGCGACGCTTTCAACCTTCTGAGTCAAGCGAGGGGACGGCTTCCGACGAAACAAGATAACGGCTGGGAGAACTTATGAGACCGCCTGCCAATTAGGCTGCGACTGAGCCGCCCAGAACTTATCACGCGGGCGCTTCGACAATCAAGACGGTTTTCAAGGGCTGACTAAACGATGCCCGCACTCGCGCCGGCGTTTGCTCGCCCGCAGATTTTTTACGTCCGCCGGCGCGAAAGATTATATCCACGCAGACGGACGAAACGGCGCGAAAGGGTCACGCAGCTTCTGCGGGCTTTCTTCGTGAAGTTCAGTCTGATTTCGTGGATGAATTCTTCCGACTCCGTGCCTTCTAATGTTGCCCGCGGAGCGCGAACCGCTCGGCTTCGGCCTCCGTGGGCGGACGCCAATCCGTGTTGATGCTCACGCCTTTGAGCGAGGGCGCGTCCAATAAATTGGTCTCGAAACCGCCGACGTATGGCTTCACCAGCGCATAAGACGAGGCGAAGTGGATCGGGATGGCCGGCAGCTCGCGCAGAGCGTCGGCCTCGGTCAGTATCGGCGGGTCGCGCCGCGCCGGCTGAGCTGCCGCAACCGCGCCGCCCCCCTCGGTCGGGCTGGCCGCGGGCGAAGATTGCGGCGCGGCGCCGGCAGCCTGCGCAGTCTCTTCGGCTGGCGCTTCGTCGCCGAAGAGTTCGAGCATGTTCGTCTCTTCGTCGGTCGTCTGCATGACGAGGCTTCGACGCGCCACGTCGTAGTCGCCCGCGCGCAGGGCCGCCACGTAATCCTCCCAGCCGCGCACGATCAGCTCGGTCTCGACGCCGAGCGCGTCGTGCCACATGCGCGCGACCGCCAGCGCGACGAGGCGTTGCTGCTCGTTTCGGTTGACGAGCAGGCGTATGCGCGGGAAGCCCGCGCCGCCCGGAAAGCCCGCCTCCGCGAGCAGCGCGCGCGCGCGCGCAACGTTGTGCTCAAGCCCGGCGGCGCTGCGCCCCGACTTCGCTTCGCCGTCACCCGCGCCCTCGGCCTCGCCTGTTCCAGACATCAACGCAGACGCGCCGCCCCTCGCCGCCGCCTCCGACGCGCCGCCCCTCAAGACGGCTTCAGCCGAACGGCCCCTCGCGACGGCTTCGGTCTGGTCGCCCTTCTCCGAAGAGGTGGGCAGAAAGCCTCGCGCGGGTTCGGTCGCGCCGCCGAGCGTGTCTGTGCTCAGGCGCTCGGTGTCGAGCGCGCGCGCGAGCGCTTCGCGCACGCGTCGGTCGTCGAAGGGCGCGCGCGCAGTGTTGAAGCTGTAGTAGTTGAGCGCGGCGAAGGTCTCGCGGCGGAAGTCTTTGTAGGGCGTGAGCAGCTTGACGGCGAGCGGTTCGATGGCCGCGTTCGTCACAGCGTCAACCGCGCCCTCTCGGTACGCGGCGAGCGCCGCTTCTGTGTCCCTCTCTTCGACGAAGCGGACGCGTTCGAGCTTGACCGAACTCGCGTCCCAGTAGCCCGGCGCGCGCTCCAATTCCACGCCGTCCGCGGCCAACCGCGCGAGGCTGAACGCGCCGTTCGTGATGATGCCGACATCGGCGCGCGCGCCTCCGTCCTGCCTTTGCTCCTCCTGAAGCTCCGGCAGGTCGACGCCCGGACTCAGCTCGTGGACGGGACGAAAGACCGGGTGCGCGACGAGCGCCGGGAAGCTCATGTCTGGCCGCTGAAGCTTCACGCGCAGCGTGCGCGCGTCGAGCGCGACGACGCCGAAAGCGGCCTGCGCGGGCGTCTGCAACGCGGCCTCGCCCCTCTGAGAGTTCGACGCCGCGTCGCTCCTCTGCGGATTCGATGCGGTGTCACTCCTCTGCGAGTTCGACGTAACGTCGCTCTTCTGCGAGTTCGACGCGCCCGGCGCGTTCGACGTGCCCTGCGTATTCGTGACGCTCGCGGCGGCGTTCGGCACGCCTTCAATGTTGGCGAGCAGACCCGCGTGCGGCGCGCGCTCGCCGAGCCGTAGCGTCCGCCGCCAGGAGCGCACGAAGTCCTGCGCCGTGACGGGGTCGCCGTTCGACCAGCGCGCGTCGGCGCGCAGGTGGAAAGTCCATGTGCGCCCGCCGTCCGACGGCTCCCACTTCGTCGCGACCGCGGGCACCGGCCGCAAAGTCCCCGGCTCGTAATCGGTCAAGCCCTCGAAGAGAGCGCGCACGGCATCCGTGTCGGGCGGCGTTGCGGCACGCGCCGGGTCGAAGACGCGCGGCAGCCCCCCGTCGCTCCAGCGAAACTCCTGCGACGAAGGCACGGAGACCTTGCCGTAGAACTGCTCGCCCTGCTCACCCCTGAAACAGCCGCCGAGCAGAAGCGACGCGGCGAGCGCGAGCGAAAACGTGAAGCGCAGGCCGACGCCGCCGCGCGCGCGCCGCAACCTGGAGTTCGATTTTTTAAGGATGCCTCTCATCAACCATCCCGCAACGATTGACTGCTGCCCTTTGTGACCTTCATGAAATCCTCTGCGACCTCCGTGTTTAAGTCCGGCTCACTTAACCACAGAGGCCACGAAGGATTTCGCTGGCGATCACAAAGGATACTGCTCAACGTCCCGTGTTACCTTCGTCGGCAATCCTGCGCAGCGCCTTGTAGACTTCCTCAGTCCGCGCGCGCGTCTCCTCGAAGCTACCGGAAGTGTCAATGGAGAAGTCTGCGTAACGCAGCTTCTCCTCCTGCGGCATCTGCGCCGCGATGCGCCGCTCGGCCTCCACGCGCGAGAGGCTGTTGCGCCGCATCAACCGTTCGAGCTGTGCTTCGGGGCGGCAGTGGACGACGACCAGCTTATCGAAGCGTCGATACCCGCCCGACTCGATCATCAACGCCGCGTCGACGACGCCGATGCCGTGCGGGTCTTCCTCCTCCCAACGCCGCAGCAGCGCGTCCTGCTCGGCGATGATGAGTGGGTGCAGTATCGCGTTCAGACGCTCGCGCCGCCGCGCGTCGCCGAAGACCATTGCGCCGAGACGCGCGCGTTCGAGCGCGCCGTCGGCGCTCAGGACTTCCGCGCCGAACTCTTCGACGACGGCGCGAAGCCCCTCCGTCCCCGGCTCGACGACGCGCCGTGCAAGCTCGTCCGCGTCAACCACGCGGCAGCCCAGGCCCGCCAGCACGCCCGACACGAAAGACTTCCCCGTCGCAATCGAACCCGTCAGCCCAACGCGCAACATGATAAGTCAAAAGTAAAAAGGCAAAAGGCAAAAGTGGAAGACAATCCGCAATGAACGGATAGCTGTTCTGCGCGCCAGAGCGCGTCCTCACTTCTGACTTTTTACTTCTGCCTTTTGCCTTCTTTCTGCGGCGGCGACCGTGTTCTTCATCAGCATGGCGACGGTGAGCAGGCCGACGCCGCCGGGCACGGGCGTCAGACGGCCCGCCACGCGCGCGACCTCCGACGGGTGCACGTCGCCCGCGAGCGTGTAGCCGCGCTCGGCCAAAGCCTTCAGACGCTTCTCCGCCTCGTCGCCGAACAGCTCGCGCACCTGTGCCTCGTCGGTCACGCGGTTCATGCCCACGTCAACGACGGTCGCGCCCGGTTTGACGTGCTCGCCGCGTATGAAGCCCGCGCGCCCGATTGCCGCGACGAGTATGTCTGCCTCCCTCGTCACGCCGGGCAGGTCGCGCGTGCGCGAGTGGCAGATGGTGACGGTCGCGTCGCGCTGCAAGAGCAGCTCCGCCACAGGGCGACCGACGATGTTGCTGCGACCGACGACGACCGCGCGCGCGCCTTTGATCTCGACGCCCTCGCGCGCGAGCAGCTCGATGATGCCGGCGGGCGTGCACGGCAAAAGCGCCGTGCGCCGGAGCATCATTCGACCGACGTTGACCGGCGTGAAGCCGTCCACGTCCTTCGCGGGGTCAATCGCCTCGATGACCGCCGACTCGTCCGCGCCCGCGGGCAGGGGCAGTTGCACGAGTATGCCGTCAACGTCTTCGCGCGCGTTGCACGAGGCGATGAGTTCAAGCAGTTGCGCGGTCGAAGTCTCCGCGGGGAGCGGGTGGTGCTCGGAAATCAGCCCCAGCTCCTCGCAGGTGCGAATCTTGTTGCGGACGTAGACGGCGGAGGCCGGGTCTTCGCCGACGAGAATCGTGACGAGCCGCGGCACAACGCCCCGCTCGCGCTTCAGCCGCTCGACCTCTGCGGCGACCTCGCCCTTAATCTCCGCGGCCACGCGCGCGCCGTCGAGCTTGCGCGCCGTCGCCTGCCCTCTGTCCTGTGCGGCTGTCTCCATCGGAGTTTGCTGCCGCACATCCTAGCACAGTTCCTCACGCGCTTTGCAGAGCGCCCGACGGTTGCGCGCCGGGCCGCGACTGCCCCACAATCCGTGCATGCGTCGTCGAGTTAAAGCAACGCGGAAATTTTTTGTGAGCGCCGTCGTGCTCGCGCTCTTTCTCGTCTCGCTCATGTCGGCTTGCGGCGGCGGCGGTCGCGGCGAGGAGCGACGCTACGAGCTGAAGGGGAAGGTCGTCGCGGTTGACCGCGCGAAGGGAGAGGTGACGGTCAACCATGAGGATATCGTCGGCTATATGAAGGGGATGACGATGGAGTTCCCTTTGCGCGACGCCGACGCGCTCAAGTTCGTCGGCGTGGGCGATAAGATACAGGCGACGCTCGTCGTCAACGACAGAGAGTTCTGGCTTGAGAATCCCGTCATCACCAGGGGGCCGGACGGCGCTTCCGGCGTGCCGGCCACCGCGGGCGGCGCGGAGCCGCAGCCCGGCTCGCCCGTCCCTGACGTGAAGCTCACGAATCAGGACGGCAAGCCGATTCACGTCGCGCAGTTCAAAGGCCGCGCGCTCCTCGTTACCTTCGTCTATACGCGCTGCCCGATGCCTGACCAGTGCCCTCTGATGAGCACGAACTTCGCACAGGTCAACGGGGCGCTCGCCGGCGACCCTGAGCTGAGGAAGAGGGCGCACCTCCTGAGCGTCACGCTCGACCCCGAATACGATAAGCCCGAAGTCTTGCGGAGCTACGGCGCGGCCTACGCGGGCGGCAAGTTCGACGATTGGGATTTCGCGACCGGCGACCCCGCGGAGGTCAGGCGGCTGGCCGAGTTCTTCGGCCTCATGTACATGCAGCAGGAAGGACAGCTCGTCCACTCGCTCCGCACGGCGGTCGTCAAACCAGACGGCACGCTCTATAAAATTTACCGCGGCAACGAGTGGAAGCCGGAGGATGTGTTGAGTGATTTGAAGGCCGCGGCGTCAGGGAGTTGAGAGGCATCTCGGCGCGCAGAGCTTCGTCAGGGGCGACCGAGAGAAGCCCGGCGCTTCAGTGCCGGGAACATGAAGAAAAATAGAGAGCCCCGGAGCGACGGCTGAAAAAGAAGAGAGTCCCGGAGCGACGGCTGAACAGGATGCTTCTCATCTTCAGCCGCCGCTCCGGGACTCTCTATTTTTCTTCCGAACGCCCGTCTAACCCTTCAGCTTCCTTATCTCCTCGGTCAGAACGGGGACGACCTCGAAGAGGTCGCCGACGATGCCGTAGTCTGCGATGTCGAAGATGGGCGCTTCCGGGTCTTTGTTGACGGCGACGATGGTCGAGGAGTTCTTCATGCCGACGAGGTGTTGAATCGCGCCGGAGATGCCGAGGGCGATGTAGAGCTTCGGCGCGACCGTCTGGCCCGAAGAGCCGATCTGTCGGTCAATCGGCAGCCAGCCGGCGTCGCAGATGGGGCGCGACGCGGCGATGTCGCCGCCGAGAGCTTCGGCGAGCCGCTCGGCGAGCGCGAGGTTATCCTTGCTCTTGATGCCGCGCCCGACGGCGACGATCACGTCGGCCTTCGAGAGGTCAACCGCCTGCTTCACCTCCTGGAAAGGCGCTTCGGGCTTCATCCTAACTTCGCCGACCTCGACGGCCCGCGACTCTACTGCCGCGCCCTCGCCGCGCTCGGCCTGCTCCGCACGGTACGCGCCCGACTGGAACGTGGCGAAGACGGGCGGCTCGCCCTTCGCAACCACGTCCGCATCCATCTTGCCGAGGAAGATGCGGCGCGTAAACGTCACCAGCTCGCCCTCGGCCTTCATACGCACGCAGTCGCTCACAAGCCCCTTGCCGAAGCGCGCGGCCAGCTTCGGCGCGAAGTCGCGCACAAGGTACGTGTGCGGCATGACGACATACTGCGGCGCTTCGGCGCGGACGACCTGCTCCAGAGCGTCTGCGTAGGCGTCGGGCGTGTAGTCGGCAAGCGCCGCGTTCTCCGCCGAGATGACGCGCGCCAGCTTGTAGCCCGCGACCTCCCGCGCGAACGAGGCGTCCGCGCCCGGCACGACCGCCGAAACCTCAAGCCCCAGCGCCGCGCCCAACGCTTGCGCCGCCGCCACGGCCTCGAAAGAGACCTTGTTAATCGCACCCTGCCGGTGCTCTATGAAGACGAGAATTCCGTTTGGCATATACTCGTAAATGGTAAATCGTGAATCGTAAATAGTGGTCGGGCGCTCCCGGCCTTTAGTTGTAAATCGCGCGCCGTCCTGCAACGGATTTAACTATTGACGATTTACGATTCACGATTCACGGCTTTTAAATCACTCGCGCCTCGTTGCGCAGCTTCTCGGCGAGTTGGGCCGCGCCGCGCTTCGCGTCGCCGTCGCCGAGGAACTGCGTCTGCTTCTGTTTGAGCGGGAGGTAGATGCGCGCGACGGTCTGGAACTCGCCCGCCGAGGCTGCCTCGCTCGCGGGCTGGACTTCGCGTATCTCCTTCTTCTTCGCCGCCATGATGCCCTTCAGCGTGGCGTAGCGAATCTGGCTGATGCCGGACTGGATTGTGAGCAGGCACGGCGTACTAATCGTGTACCACTGGTACCAGCCGCTCTCCAGCTCGCGCTTGACGCGCAACTCGTCGCCCGAATAGTCAACCTCGATGACGATGGTCGCATGCGGCAGCCCCAGAAGCTCGGCCATGATGACGCCGGTCTGCCCGTAGCCGTAGTCGTCCGACTGTAAGCCCGTCAAGACGAGGTCGGGCTGCTCCTCGCGTATCGCATCGGCCAGGATTTTGGCGGTCGTGTAAGGGCCGACGTGTTCGAGATTGTCGCCGACGACGTGGACGGCGCGGTCAGCGCCGCGCGCAAGCGCGTCCTTAATCACACTCTTGACGCGCTGCGGGCCGAGCGAGCAGACGACGACCTCGCCGCCCTTCTTCTCCTTCAAGCGCAGGGCCTCTTCAAGCGCGTAGCCGTCCGACTCGCTCACCTCAAACGAGAGGTCGCCCTCCTCGATCCACTTCTCTTCACGGTTCACACGCAGGATAGCGTCCTTGTTCGGAACCTGCTTCATTAAGACGATGATTTTCATAATCTCAAGTAGCCAGTAGCCAGTAGCCGGTAGCCAGTAGAAGAATCATTTTATCGAGCCGTCTGAACTTCAGCGTCAGCGCCGGAGAGGCCGAGCCTACCGGCTACTGACTACTGACTACTGTCTACTCCTCATCATATCGCTTGAACAAAAGTGCCGCGTTCGTGCCACCGAAGCCGAAGCTGTTCGAGAGCGCGTAGCGGACGCTCGCCTCGCGCGGCTCGTTCGGGACGTAGTCGAGGTCGCAGTCCGGGTCTGGGTTGACGTAGTTGATCGTCGGCGGAAGCTTGCCCTCCTGGATGGCGAGGACGGAGAAGACCGCCTCGATGCCGCCCGCCGCGCCGAGCAGGTGGCCCGTCATAGACTTCGTCGAGCTGACGGCCACGCGGTAGGCGTGCTCGCCGAAGGTCTTCTTGATGGCGAGCGTCTCGAACTTGTCGTTGTAGGGCGTCGAAGTTCCGTGCGCGTTGATGTAGTCAACCTCTTCGGGCGAGATGCCGGCGTCTTTAATCGCCCGCTGCATGACGCGCACAGCGCCGGAGGCGGTCTCGTCCGGCATCGTGATGTGGAAGGCGTCGCCGGTCATGCCGTAGCCGACCACCTCGGCGTAAATTCGTGCGCCGCGCGCGCGCGCGAACTCCAGCTCTTCGAGGATGAAGATTCCGGCACCCTCGCCGATGATGAAGCCATCGCGGTCGCGCTCGAAGGGGCGCGAGGCGTGTTCGGGGTCGTCGTTTCTGGTCGAGAGCGCGCGCATGGCTGCGAAGCCCGCGACCGACATCGGCGTAATCGCGCTCTCGGCTCCTCCGCAGATCATCACGTCGGCGTCGCCGCGCTGGATGATCTTGAAGCTGTCGCCGATGGCGTGTGCTCCGGCGGAGCAGGCCGTGGCCGTCGCGGAGTTCGGCCCCTTCGCGCCGAAGCGGATGGAGACCTGGCCGGCGGCGAGGTTGACGATGGCCGAGGGGATGAAGAAGGGCGAGACGCGGTCCGGCCCCTGGTTCAGAAGCTTCTCGTGCTCGCGCTCGATGGCCCAGAAGTCGCCGATGCCGCTGCTGATG
>JALZHC010000457.1 GCA_030914105.1 Acidobacteriota bacterium | reverse complement strand
GCGCAGGAGTCCGAGCCGGGCCGTGAGGCAGAAGTCGCACTGGAGCGGGCAGCCCGACTGCGAGGAGAAGCAGATGGTGTCGCGCCGCTCTTCGGGGATGAAGACGGTCTCGACGGGCAGGTTGTCGTGAGTCTTCAGAAGGTAGCGGCGCGTCCCGTCCGCCGCGACGTAGCGCGACTCGACCTTGAGCGTCGAGGCGTCGGCGCGCTCCGCCAGACGCGCGCGAAAACTTTTGGGCAGGTCGGTCATCTCCTCGAACGAGCGCAAACGTCGGCGGTTGAGCGCCGCGAAGATTTGCCGGCCTCGATAAGAAGGCTCGCCCAACTCCTCGACGAAGCCCTCCAGCTCGTCGCGCGTCAGTCCCGCCAGATGTGTCCGCTCGTTCATCGCTCGCTCGATTCTACAACGCCGCGCGCCGACGCGCCGAGCGCGCGAAGAGAGTCGCGCGCACGCGCCGGAATAGGCTATAAAGGCACGACAGCCGGGAAGAAGAATGATCCACAAACCCACACGAAAGAACATGAAAAGACGCGAAACGCCTTCGAGCGCTTTTCTTCGTGCCGCTTCGTGTGGCTTCGTGGATAAAGCCTTGTTTGCCGGTTAAGTCGAACTCAGGAGTTTTAGATGCCCGGCGGGGCTTGGGAGATTGTCGGATGCAGAACTTTGAATACCAGGTCTGCTCGGCTCAGTACGGGCACGTGACCTTTGTGAACAAGACCTGGCGCGGGCGCATCGCCTTCGGCAGCACCGAGGATACGAACGCGCTGATCGAGTCGTGCCCGGAGATTTGGGAGTACTTGCAGGAGGCCGGGCGCGACGGCTGGGAGCTGGTCGCCGTGCTGACTCGCCAGTTGAAGGACGGCGCGCAGGAGGTTCTGTACCTGAAGCGGCCGCTGTGGTGACGAGCCGTGCGCGCGCTGCCGCCTGCAAAGCGCGCGCTTAGCCGCCTGCAAACGTCTCGCGCCCGCGACCAAGGCCGGACGGCTGGCGTCGGCGGCGGAAACCATTGGCGGCGGAAACCATTCGGACGGCGTCGGCGGCGGAAACTGTTGGACGGCTTCGGACGCGGCGTTGGATAATGAGGCCCGACGGAAGTCCGTGCGTCGAAGTCTGGTCGGGGAGGAAGGAAGTATCGTCGCAGATGCGTCTTAATTGTTGCCTGCTGCTGGCGCTCGCGTGCGCGGGCTGCGGCGTCGCGTCGAAGGCTTCGCAGACGGCGCGCACGTCGCCGGCAACTCAGGCGCGCGGCGCGAGTCAGAAGCCGGACGCGCCGCGACCTTCGAGCGGCTCGCCGCTGCTCGACCGGCTCGTCGAGGCGGCGGTCGAGCGCACGAGCCATCAGGTGCGCTACGACGCTTCGTACTTCCGTATTGACTATCCGGGCGGCGACGTGCCCGCCGAGGTGGGCGTCTGCACCGACGAGGTCATACGCTCTTACCGCGCCGTCGGCGTAGACCTCCAGAAGGAAGTGCACGAGGACATGGAGCGCGCCTTCGACGCATACCCGCACAAGTGGGGATTGAAGAAGCCGGACGCGAACATTGATCACCGGCGCGTGCCCAACCTGATGACCTTCTTCGAGCGGCAGGGCGCATCACTTCCCGTCACCGAGGACGCGCGCGACTACAAGCCGGGCGACCTCGTCACATGGGACTTGAACAGCCAGATGACGCACATCGGCATCGTCATTAACATTCCTTCGGACGCGGACGCGAACCGCCTGCTCATCGTCCACAACATCGGTGCGGGGCCGCAAATGGAGGACGTGCTCTTCAACTGGAAGCTCACCGGCCACTACCGCTACACGGGGCCGAAGCCGGACGAGCGGAAAGACAAGGCAGGAGCCCGACCGTGAGGGAGGGCGTCCCAGGCGACGCCGTCAAGGATTCGTCAGTAAGAGGCCATCAGTTACACTTCATTCGAGCAGCGTCTTCAACGCTCGCAGCATTCATCAAACATGGGGAAGCCTAAGACAGAGATTGCCCACGGCATCGAAGTTCGACGGTCGCGGATTGACGGCAAGGGCTGTTTCGCGACCATCAGGTTCAGGAAGGGAAGGAAGGTCGCGGAGCTGACGGGCGAGCGCGTGTCGCGCGTCGAGGCGGCGCGGCGGATGCGCGGGAAGCGCCGCCTGCATATCTGCGCGATCGACTCGTACTGGGGCGTGGACAGCAGCCGCGGCGGCAACGGCACGCAGTACGTCAACCACTGCTGCGAGCCGAACTGCTTCATGCGCGTCACGCGCGGCCACATACTCATCTTCGCCCTGCGCGACATCCTTCCCGGCGAAGAGCTGACGCTCGACTACGGCGTCACATACCACCCCGACACCAAGCGCTGCCTCTGCGGCGCGAAGACGTGCCGCGGCACGCTCAACCGCCTTGAGAAATAGAAGCGAAATAGAAACGAAGTGAAAGCGAGGTGAGACCGACGCAGGTGCCGACGCTCGAAGACTACGGCTGGACGGAGCACACAGCATCCGCGTTCGCGCCCTTCGCCGTCGAAGGCTTCGAGCCGGGCCGAGTCTTCCTCCAGCACAACCGCATCTACGCGCTCTACACCGAGTCGGGCGAGTGTGAGGCCGAGACGACCGGGAGACTTCGCTACCTCGCGCGCGGCACGGAAGACTTGCCCGCGGTCGGCGACTGGGTCGTTATCCGCCGCATGACTGATGAGGGCAAGGCGAAGATTCACGAAATCCTCCCGCGCCGCAGTAAGTTCTCGCGCAGGGCCGCGGGCCGCGAGACCGAGGAGCAGATCGTCGCCGCCAACGTGGACACGGTCTTTCTCGTCACGGGGCTGGATAACGACTACAACCCGCGCCGCGTCGAGCGCTACCTCATCATGGCCTGGGAGAGCGGGGCCGACCCCGTAGTCGTTCTCAACAAGGCAGACCTGATTGCAGACGCGGAAGAGAAGCGGGAAGAGGCCGAGCGCGTCGCGCCCGGCGTGCCCGTGCTTCTGCTGAGCGCGAAGCGCGGCGAGGGCGTCGAGCAGCTTTCGCCTTACATCGTCCGCGGTCGGACGGTCGCGCTGATGGGTTCGTCGGGCGTCGGCAAGTCAACAATCGTCAACTGCCTTCTGGGCTCCGAGGTGCAGCGGACGCAGGAGGTTCGTTTGAGTGACGCGAAGGGTCGGCACACGACGACGCACCGCGAGCTGTTCCTGCTCGGCAGCGGCGGCCTCGTCCTCGACACGCCGGGGATGCGCGAGCTTCAGCTCATGTTGAGCGAGCGCGGCCTGCGCGAGACCTTCGAGGAGATCGAAGACGCGGCCTCCCGCTGCCGCTTCAGCGACTGCCGGCACGAGGGCGAGCCGGGCTGCGCCGTGCGCGAGGCGCTCGACGCGGGCGCGCTCGACGCGGCGCGCTACGAGAACTATCGCAAGATGCAGGCCGAGATGCGCCACGCCGCCACGCTCGTCGACCAGCGCAAGGCGCAGGAGGAGAAGGCTCGCGTCAAGCGCATCCACCGCGCCTTCAACCGGACGGATAAGCGCCGCTGAAGCTCGCGCGCACGCCACTTCAACTATTCGGGAACTCGGCACGCGGCGGCGCGTGTTTGACGGAGGCCGCGAAGCTTCGACGGAGGCCGCGCGCATCCGGCGTGCCGTCTCTCTCTCTCCCACGTCCCTTTACGACTTACAGGAGGACAACTCATGCAGAGATTTTTGAAAGGTCTGTTACTGCCTGCGCTCGCTTTCGCGCTGGCGCTCGTGTGCTGCGGCGCGGCGGCGGCGCAGGACGGCGGCGAAGCGTCGCGCAGGGAAGCGTCGCGCGGCGAGATCAACTACGAGGTTCAACTGCACCTGCTCGTGACCGCCGAAGGGGCGGAGGCCGGGGCTAAAGTCCCGCAGGGTCTGGACGGCGTCGTCCGGCAGTTGAAGTCCTCGCTCCCGCCCGCCGACTACAAGCTGGCCGCGACCTTCATCAACCGCGTGAAGGACGGAGGCCGCCTCGAAGTGAAGACGGTCGGCGGCTCGCCCTTCACCTCTTCGCAGCTCGACCCGCTCAACCCGACCTTCTTCCAGTTCTTCCTCGGCAGCGTGAAGATGGCCGACGAACAGTCGGGCGGTCTCATCAACGTCCAGGATTTCCGGCTCGGCCTGAAAGTCCCCGTCCAGACGGCGACCGTCAGCAACGAGAAGTCTTTGCAGGGCTACCCCGTCATCCAGTATGAGGACACGGGCATCAACACGCAGATGAGCGTCCGCGAGGGT
>JALZHC010000456.1 GCA_030914105.1 Acidobacteriota bacterium | reverse complement strand
AGCATTGAGGGCGAGCCGCTTTTGGTCGAAGACCTCGACGCGCGGCGCACGGAGCTGCGCGAGACGCTCGCCGAGATCGGCCAGCGCAGCAACGCCTCCTTGCGCGAGTTCATCCGCCGAAAGGTGCGCGGCAAGGTCTTCGCCTTCCGCTACCTTTTGCGACAGTATCTCTGGCGCGAGGAGCTGACGGAGCTTCTGGCCGCGGCGCGCGGGGAGTACGAGAAGGAGGCGAGCGGGCTTGACCCGGAGTCGCGCCAGCTCCTTTTGGAAGCCATCGAGGCGACCGTCACGCTCAGGCGCGTGGACTCTTTGATCTACCTCCACCAGCTCCTGAAGCTCTGGCTCGCGCCGCACGTCGTCGCCTCTTCGCTCATGCTGGCGCTGATGTTCGTCCATGTCGTCCAGGTGATATTCTTCGCGCCCCGGTGAGGTCGCGGGTAAAGGGGAACAGGTAAAGGGTAAAGGAGAAAGCAGGGCGCTCGAATCACCTTTCCCACTTCCCCTTTCCTCCTTCCCCAAATTCTGATTGCCTATGCAGACACAGGCCAGCAAATTCATCATCAACCGTGAAGACCTGAACGTTGACCCGGCAACGCTCGTCACGGAAGGCTTGAAGATCGGGCGCGCGCCGAGCTGCGAGCTGGTGCTGAACCACCCCACGGTCTCGCGCCTGCACGCCGGCATCAACGAGGCCGACGGTCGCTACTACATCTACAACTTCAGCCATTCGAGCGGCACGACCCTCAACGGTCGCGTCGTCGCCACCGAGTCGGCGGACGTTCTGGCCGACGGCGACGTGGTGCAGATCGGCCCCTACTTCCTGCGCGTCGCGCGCGCGGGCGATGCCCTGAGCATCACCGTCACGCTCGAAGTCGCGATGACCGTGGCCGACACGGAGAGCCGCGGCGAGGCTCCGCAGCCGGAGCAGCCCGCGAAGCAGCCGAACGAGGTGGCCGCCGCGCTCAGCGTCTTCTGGGAGAAGCGCAAGCGCGAGGCCGGAAAGATTCAGCGCGTCTCGCCGCTCCGCCCGCACAAACCGCAGCGCGTGCTCGGCAAGGCGCGCTTCAACTGGACGCCGACGCGCGACCTCGTCCGCCCCTGGCCCTTCTCCGTCTTCCTCTGGGGCTTCGCGGCGGTCGCCGTGCTCTCGGTCGTCGCCGCCGTCGTCTACGCAAACTCCTACTCGCCCGCGCCCATCTCCACAGCACACGCGCGCGGCACGTTTACTTCGCAGCCTCAAATCGCGCGCCAGGCCAACGCCACCTCATGCACGGCCTGCCACACGTTGACCGCGAGCATGGACAAGAACTGCGCCTCTTGCCACCAGACGCCGGCCTTCCAACCCACAATCACGGAGTCGCACCACGCCGCCGGCATCGGCTGCACGGACTGCCACGTCGAGCATCAGGGCACGGAGTACCGCCCCTCGGTCGCGAGCCTACAGACCTGCACGAACTGCCACAACGACTCGAACCGGAAGACCTACAACGGTCGCGGCGTCCACACGCCGCACCCGCAGACCGGCTTCGGCTATCCGGTCGTGGGCGGCAAGTGGGTCTGGACTGGACTGCCGGACGCGGAGAAGCAGCAGAAGACGCCGGAGCTTCAGCGCATCATTGATAACGTGAGGAACCAGCTCGTCCCCGACAACTCTGGCCGCGACCCCGACGACGTGCGCCGCAGCGCCGAGTTCCACGCGCTGCACATACACCGCGTCAAGGCCGTCGGCGGACTGCCCGGCAATCGCGACGGCGAGCTTTCCTGTTCCTCGTGCCACAAGTTCTTCAGCCCCGTTAACGTCGACCGCGACACGCCGCGCCAGACCTGCGCGACCTGTCACGACGGCGACCGCGGCGGCAAGTTTGAAAATGTGCTCGCGGCGGACAAGCCCAACTGTATCTCTTGCCACGTGCAGCACCTTGAGGCACGGCGCGAGTGGGGGCGCGCGCTCCTGAACGACCTTTCGGCGGCCTCGCCGAACCTGCAACCCGGCGGCGCGCCCGCTCAAAAATGAGATTCGTTAACCTGATTCAACACGCCTTGAGTTAGGGCGTGCGAAGACCATGAAGAAATCACAGCTCTTCGTCATCCTCGCGCTCTGGTCGCTGCTGATGCCGATCAACCTCGTGACGAAAGACCCGTCCAAGAGCTTCTTCGGCGGGCTGCCGTGGTGGGGCTGGGGCGGCATCGGCCTCTTCCTGCTCATCATCGCCGTCTCGTTCGCGCTGCGCGACGCGCGTCGTGCGCGCCTGCTTCTGGAAGAGCCTCTGCCGCCGAAGCCCGAAGAGGATGACGGCAGAATCAAGCTCACGAAGGAAGAGCTTGACAAGTACGACCCCGACGGCCCCACTTACCCGCACCCCGTCGTCATCACGGAGCGCTGCATCGGCTGCCACGCCTGCGTTGACGCCTGTCCGCACGACGTGCTCGCCATCGTCAACGGCGTCTCCACGCCCGTCGCGCGCGACCAGTGCATGGAGGACACCTCCTGCCAGGTCGAGTGCCCCGTGAACCCGAAGGCCTGCATCGTCGTCAACACGACGAAGAAGATTCCGCCGCGCAAGGTTCCAAACCGCGATGAGCACTTCATGACGGACGTGCCCGGCTGCTACATCATCGGCGACGTGTCGGGCGCGCCGCTCATCAAGAACGCGACGAACGAAGGCACCGACTGCGTGAAGTTCATCCACGAGGAGCTGCGTAACGGCGCGCCGCCCGAACCGAAGGCGGGCGTCGAGGTCGCCATCATCGGCGTCGGCCCGGCTGGTCTGTCCGCCGCCATCACGGCGCAGCAGCTCGGCCTCTCTTACGTCGGCATCGAGCAGGACAAGGTGCTCGCCACAATCGAGGCGTACCCGGCGAACAAGTACGTCTTCTTCAAGCCGGAGACGATGGCCGCGCGCGGCGGCATCAAGCCGGAAGGCTTGGGCCAGCAGCGCGAGACGATACTCGAAGAGTGGACGCGCGCGATGCGCGAGTCGGGCGTGCGCGTCAACGAGATGGAGAGCTGCAAATCCGTGAAGCGTGCCGAAGACGGCGACTACTTCGTTGTCCAGACCGAGCAGGGTGTGGAGAAGAAGAAGGTCACGTACAACGCGCGCCGCGTCGTGCTCGCTTTGGGGAACCGCGGCACGCCGATGAAGCTGAAGGTTCCGGGCGAGGAGATGAAGGTCACGCGCGACGACGTGACCGAGGATAAGGTGAAGTACAAGCTGACCGACCCGGAGGCTTACAAGCGGAAGCGCATCATCGTCGTCGGCGCGGGCAACTCCGCCATTGAGGCCGCCGTGGATTTAGTCGCCACGCGGCAGGGCGACCGGATAACCTTCCGCCCCGAAGAAGAGATCAACGACGTGACGCTCGTCATCCGCTCCGACCTGAAGAACGACCTCAAGTTCGGCAACAAGCTACAGGTCTACGACTGCATCGACGAGGGCAAGATCAAGGTCTTCTTCGGCACCTCGATCAAGGAGATTCGCGACGACGAGGTCGTCTTGCAGAACGCGCGCACCGAAGAGGTGAAGGCCACCGTCCCGAACGACTTCATCTTCGCCATGATCGGCGGCGACCGCCCGACCAGATTCCTCGAATCAATCGGCGTCAAGATCGGCGGAAGCAGTCAGCAGGCTTGAGTCCTGTTTGTGAGGCGCAGTCGGGCGCGGCCCCGGCGAGGTTCATCGAACGTCAGACCGGCGTGCGCTTCGGGGGCCGCAACCTGGAAGCGCACGCCGGTCTATTAATTCTCCAGGCCGTTAATTCTCCAGGCCGTTGTCGGGCACCGGCCTGTTCAGTTGTCGATAGACGCTAATCAGGTAGTCAATCTTCTCCTTGGCTTCCTGATTTTCGGGGTCGTATTTGAGGACGCGCCTGTAGTCGCCGAGCGCGAACCTGTAGAGCTGCACGTTGCCCGCCCCCCAATAGAAGTTCGCACGCTCCATGTAGGCGTCCGCCGCGGCCTTCTTGTCGGCGGCGCTCGCGCCGCTCGCGCCCGCCTTCTTCACGGCCTTCTCAATCTTCGCGTCGAGTTCCGGCGTCGCGACCGGCGGCGTGTTCGGGGCCGACGCGCCCGCCGGAGCGGCGTTGCTCGCGCCGCCGCCGTGCGAGGAGACGACGCCGACGCCCGAAGTGTTTGCGGCGGTCGAGCCGGCGCCCGAAGGTGCGGAGTTCGTCGTCGATATGCCCGAGCAGTTCACCGCTTTCATAAAATCAGAGCTTCTGAAG
>JALZHC010000055.1 GCA_030914105.1 Acidobacteriota bacterium | reverse complement strand
CCTCCGTCCTCTCCCTCATCATGACGGGCACGTCCGCCGACGTGGCCGTGCGGCGCGCAGCCCTCGACCAGATCAGGACGAGCGACCTCGGCGCGCGACTGGTGCGAGCCGACGCCGACACGCGCGCCAGCGCCTTGCAGACGAGCGCGCTGCTCTCCAACGTCCCCTTTCAGGGCTTCGCGACGCCCTTCCCAAGCACCAGTATCGGGCGGCAGCTCCTGCAAGTCGGGCGGATCATCTTCGAGCGAAGCAGGCTGGGGATGAAGCGCCAGATATTCTTCGTGCAGGCGGGCAGCTACGACACCCACTCGAACCAGCGCGGCACGAGCGGCAACACGCAGGACAACCTGCTCCTCCAGTTGAGTCAGGCGATAGGTGCCTTCTTCAACCTGCTCAAGAACGAGCTGAGTAACCCTTCCAGCAGCTTCTTCATCGGCTCAGACGTGACGCAGGAAGTGACCCTCTTCACGCTCTCGGACTTCGGGCGCACGCTCCAGCCTTCGGGGTCGGGCAGCGGCGTCGGCACCGACCACGGCTGGGGCAACCACCACCTCGTCATGGGCGGCGCGGTCAAAGGCGGCGACTTCTACGGGGCGTTCCCGACGCTCGCGCTCGGTGGCCCGGACGACACAGACCAGCGCGGGCGCTGGATTCCGACGACCTCGGTTGACCAGTACGCCGCGACGCTCGCCGCCTGGTACGGCCTCAGCGCCAGCGACGCGCCGGCGGTCTTCCCGCTGCTCGGCAACTTCTCGCCGTCGAACCTCGGCTTCCTGACGTGACGCGCGGCGAGCGATGACCGAGCCGCTTGAGCATGATGCACACGGAGTTCAACGCCGCAGGCGCAGAGTTCGCGGAGGGGGCGCAGAGACTTGTCTATGCTCAAGCCTCTGCGCTTCCTCTACGTCCTCTGCGCCTCTGCGTTAAGTTAAACTCTCGCTCACGCGACCTCTCGAAAAATAATCGGCGAACAAGAGGGCATGAATACCTTCTCTAAAATCAAACTCCTCGTCGTCCTCATCTTCGCGGTCTTCGCTGCCGCGCTCCTGCTCACGGAGAACGCGGCCAACCCGACGGCGCGAGCCTTCTCCGCCGGCCCGCCCGCCGGTTACACGCACGCGCCGGGCGAGCTTGACTGCTCCGAATGCCACACCACGCCCGCCGAGAGCGCCGGCACCATCACCATCGACGCGCCGCAGCACTACACTCCGGGGCAGACCTACGACATCACCGTCACGCACGCTACTGGAGACCCGACGCGCGTCCGCTGGGGCTTCGAGCTGACGGCGCTCGACTCCTCGGACGAGCGTGCCGGCGCGTTCGCGCCCGCCGACGGCTTCACGCAGGTCGTCAACAACTCCGGCCCCTTCCCCACGCGCCAGTACATCGAGCACACCATCAAAGACTCCTTCGACGGCACCTTCTCCGGCCAGCAGTTCGGCGCGCACTGGACTTTCAAGTGGACTGCGCCCGACGCTGATGTCGGCCCCGTCACCTTCTACGTCGCCGGCAACCAGGCCAACGGCGACCAGAACAACTCCGGCGATAACATCTACTTCACCTTCTCGACCGCGACCTTCCAGCCGCCCGCGCCCGACTTCAGCGTCACGGTCACGCCGTCCTCGCGCGTCGTCACGCCGGGCGGGGCAGCGGTCTACAACGTCACGGTCACGCCCACGGGCGGCTTCACGGGCCAGGTCACGCTCGGCGCGGGCGGCCTTCCGTCGGGCGCGTCGCCCGGCTTCCAGCCCGCGTTCGTCCAGATCACAGACGCGAACCCGCAAACATCCACACTCACCCTCTCGACCTCCGCAAGCACGCCGACCGGCAGCAGCACTCTCAACATCACGGCGTCGAGCGGCCAGCTCTCGCATGCGGCGCAGGCCGTCTTGAACGTCGTCGCCGCGAACGACGCCGACGTGTCCGTCAGCATGTCCGTCTCGCCGAACCCGGCTCAGGCCGGGGCTGACTTGCACTTCACCTTCACCTTCACGAACAACGGCCCCGCGACGGCCACCGCCTCAACGCTGAACGTCACGCTGCCGCAGAACCTCGGCACGACCTTCAACAAAGGCGCGGGCACCTGCTCGCTCGCCTTCGTCCAGAACGGCTCCCTGTACGGCTGCGCGCTCAGCGACCTCGGCGCGGGCCACTCGGCGACGATTGACTTCACGATTCAGCCGCCTTCGCCCGGCACGTTCAACGTCAGCGCGACCGCGACGGCCAACGAGCACGACCCGTTCCCTTCGAACAACAACGTCGCGGCCTCGATACCCGTCAACGCGCAGAGCGCGACGCCCTCGATGACCGTCACGAACCTCGGCGTCCGCACCGTCGTCACGGGCCTCAACCAGCCGACGAGTATGGCCTTCATCGGCGCTGACGATTTTCTAATTCTTGAGAAGGCGTCGGGCCGAGTGCTGCGTGTGAAGAACGGCGCGGTGCAAGGGCCGGTGCTCGACCTCGCCGTCAACAACGCCTCCGAGCGCGGACTGCTCGGAATCGCGCTGCATCCGAGCTTCGCTTCGAACGGCTTCGTCTATCTCTACTGGACGGAAAGCTCGACGGGCGTTGACTCGTCCGCGATTGATGAAGTGCCGCTCCTGGGAAATCGCGTTGACCGCTACGTCTGGAACGGCTCGACGTTGACGTTTGATCGAAACCTCATACACCTTCGCGCGCTGCAACAGGACGCCGGCCAGCCCTCGCGCGGCAACCACAACGGCGGAGTGTTGCGCTTCGGCCCCGACGGCAAGCTCTACGTCGTCATCGGCGACAACGGCAGGCGCGGGATGCTTCAAAATCTTCCGTGCGGGCCCACCACAAGCTGCCCCGGCCAGACGGTTCAGGACGACCAGTTCGGTGGCCCCGAACCCGAAGACGCGCACCTCACGGGCGTCATCCTCCGCCTCAACGACGACGGCACGACGCCGACGGACAATCCGTTCGCGGGCGCGCAGACTTCTCTCACAGGCCAGGCCGCGATGAACGTTAAAAAGGTCTTCGCCTACGGCATACGCAACAGCTTCGGCATGGACTTCGACCCCGTGGGCGGCTCGCTCTGGACTGAGGAGAACGGCGACGACGCGTTCGACGAGATCAACCGCGTCGAGGCGGGCTTCGACGGCGGCTGGGTTCAGCTCATGGGGCCTTCCTCGCGCATCTCTGAGTTCAAGTCAATCGAGGTTGCCAGCGGCGGCCTGCAACAGATTCGCTGGCCGCCCGAAAACACTGCCGACACGCCTTCACTCGCGCTCGCGCGCCTCTTCCAACTCCCCGGCTCGCACTACACAGAGCCGCAGTTCAGTTGGAAGCACGCGCTCGCGCCCTCGCCTGTCGGCTTCGTGAGAGGCAATGGCCTCGGCGCGCAGTACGCGAACAACCTCTTCGTCGGCGCGGCCCGCACGACCCTTCTCGGCGGCTACCTCTTCCGCTTTCGCTTGAGCGCCGACCGCAAGTCAATCGCGACGACGGACTCGCGCCTCGCCGACGGCGTTGCCGACAACCTCGACAAGTTCGACGTGACCGAGAGCGAGAGCCTCGTCGTCGGTCGAGACTTCGGCATCACCACAGACATCCAGACCGCGCCCGACGGATCGGTCTACGTCGTCTCGCTCTCGAACGGCGCGGTCTACCAAATCTTCCCCCGGTCGCAGCTCTTCGTCGCCAGCCTCGACGCCTCGCAGGAGACGCCGCCCAACAGCTCGCACGCCGCGGGCACGGCCACGCTCCTGCTCAACCCGGACGAGACCGCCGCGCTCGTCTCCTTACGCTTCCGCGGCCTCTCGTCGGCGGAGACCTTCGCCAAGATTCACGGCCCTGCCGCCGCGGGCCAGACCGCCTCGCCCGTCTTCGACCTGCCTTCGACCGGCAACTTCACGGACTTTAAAATCCCTCTCACGCCGCAACAGGTCAGCGACCTCAAGGCCGGCCTGTACTACATCAACGTCCGCAGCGCCTCCTTCCCCGCGGGCGAGATTCGCGGGCAGTTCGGCGCGGTCTCGCAAGGCTCGGTTGTGCAGCTCGACATCGCCGACCCGTCCGTCTCGGAAGGCGCGCACTTCAAGACCGTGGGTGTCGTCCGCCTCGGCGACACTTCGTCGTCGGCCAGCGTTGACTACGCGACCTCCGACGGCACGGCCTCCGAGCGCTCCGACTACACGACCGCACGCGGCACGCTCCGCTTCGCGCCGGGCGAGAGCGCCAAGTCCTTCGACGTGCTCATCACCGACGACGGCTTGCAGGAGGCGGGCGAGACTTTCAACGTCACACTCTCGAACCCGACCGGAGCCGCGCTCGGCACTCCCGCAAGCGCCGCCGTCACAATCAACGACAACGACGCCGCGCCCTCGCCGACGAATCCCATTGACGACACGCAGTTCTTCGTCCGCCAGCACTACCACGACTTCCTCTCGCGCGAGCCGGACGACGCCGGCCTCCAGTTCTGGACTGCGAACGTCGAGTCCTGCGGCACAAACCAACAGTGCCGCGAGGTCAAGCGCGTTGACACATCGGCGGCCTTCTTCCTCTCGATTGAATTTCAGGAGACAGGCTTCCTCGTCTATCGCCTCTACGGCGAGTCGTTCGCGCGGCAGCCGCGCTACAGTGAGTTCATCTCAGACACGCAGGAGATAGGGCGCGGCGTCGTCGTCGGCGTGGGCAACTGGCAGCAGCAGCTCGACGCGAACAAGCAGGCTTTCGCGGACGCGTGGGTGCAGCGTGCGGCTTTCAAGAGCGCCTTCGGCTCGCTCTCGAATCCGGCTTACGTCAACGCCCTCTACGCGAACGCGGGTGTGACGCCGACGGCCTCGGAGCGCGACGCGCTCGTCGCCGCGCTCGACGCGAACGCGAAGACTCGCGCGCGCGTCCTGCTCGACGTGGCCGACAACGCAGCCTTCAGGCAGCAGGAGTTAAACCGCGCCTTCGTCCTGATGGAATATTTCGGCTACCTCAGAAGAAATCCGGACGACCCGCCCGACCAAAACCGCGGCGGCTACGACTTCTGGCTCGCGAAGCTGAACCAGTTTAACGGCAACTACGTTCAGGCCGAGATGGTTCGCGCTTTTCTCTCTTCGAGCGAGTACCGCGGGAGGTTCGGGCAGTAAAGTACAGTACCGCGAGCGGAAGCCTCGCGGCCCTGCGCTTCGACAACGACCTGAATGTTGAGGCTACTATCCGCTCGCTACCGCTCGCGGTTCTGTAAATGAGTTCAGCGCATGCCGAGCAGGAGCAGGACGGAGCGGTCTTGAACTTCGTCGCCCGTCTGCCGCCAGCGGCGCAGCGCGGCCAGCTCGTCTTCGGCGACGGGGCGGTTGCCGAGGCGCGCGGCGGGAGTCTTCTCGAAGGCGTGCTCGGTGAGGGCGAGGTGCGGCTCGCGGACTTCGAGACTGTGACCGACGGCGAGTGCGGCCTCTGCGGATTCAACGTCCGGGTAGAAGTCCTGGTAGACGAGTATGTGCCAGACGGTTCCTTGCCCTTCGCCCTCGAATGCGAGCACGCGCATCAGCCCGAAGCCGCTCTCGACCTGAAAAACCAGATCGTCGCCGGGTGCGAAAGTGAGCGCCATAAGTCCTGCCTCTCTTGAACTGTCTGCGGTTTGATAAAGCTTAACACAGAAGCGCAGCCGTCCACGCCCGTGCTTCCTTTGCGTCCTTCGAGCCTCCTCCAGCGTCGTTGCGTTTAAGTGAGACCGGCTTAAACGCAAAGGACTCGCAAAGGACTCGCAAAGGCCGCGAAGGTTGATGAAGGGCGAAGGGCCGAAGCCGGAAGAGAAGGTTTGGACGGCGCGCGAAGTCCGGTTTACTATCCTTGAGTTATCCGAACGAATGAAGGCGGCGCGCGGCGTGTGAAAGATTCTGAGCCGAACAAGGATTACTACTCCATCCTCGGCGCTGGTGCCGAGGCGACGCGCGAGGAGATCGAGCGCCGCTACAAGCGTCTGGCGCAACAGCATCACCCAGACCGCGGCGGCGACGAGGAGGAGATGAAGACGCTCAACGAGGCCTGGCGCGTTCTGGGAAACGCTGACTCGCGCCGCGTCTATGACTCGAAGCGCGCCGGAGCGCGCGAAGTCTACCGCGCGCACAAGCCCGTCTCGTCGCCGTCGGCCCAGGCAGACCCTCTGAGCGGTCGCATCGTGGGCGCGCTGCTGTGTGTCTTCGTCGGGCTGGTGTTGCTGTTTCTGGTGAAGGCGCAGTACGTCTTCTTCCTGTGGCCGCTCGCGCTGTTGGCCTTCGGCATCGTGGCGTTCGGAGTCCTGATGGCGCACGGCGCGCTCGTCTTCGCGCGCGAGCAGGTCGAGCCCGCGCACCCGATGCGCAGGCTCGTGTGGGCGCAGGAGGTTCTGTTCTGGTCTTGCGTCGCGGGGGGAGGCTACGGCGTCTACCTCGCGCTGGCGGCGGTGTGAGAAGGCTGGCAGTGTGAGGCGGCGCGCGGCGTGAAGACGAGCGCGCGCCGCACGTGTGAAGCGATGGGCGTGAAGGGACTCGAACTGCTCTTCCTCGAAGTCGAAAGCCTCGAAGAGTCGCTCGCCTTCTACGCGGAGGGCTTAGGGTTTGAAGTCCTGGCGCACACGCCCGAAGCCGAGCCGCCGATGGCGACGTTGCGCGGGGGGCGTCTGCGGCTGACGCTCGCGCAGATTCCGCTCGCGATGGCGCGGCGCGGGCGCGGCGTCCACTTCTTCCTGACGGTCGAGGACGTTGACGACTACTACGCCTTCCTGCGCACGGGCGGCCTCGATGTCGCGCCGCCAGCGGACGAGGGCTGGGGCGGGCGCTTCGTCACGCTCGAAGACCCGAACCACTACCGGCTCTTCTTCGTTGCCTGGGACGGCTGAAGCGCCGCCCCGGCAAAATAGTCCGGCGGTTGACGAAGCGCCGCCGCCGGGTTCATCGTCTTCAATCTCTCTTCCTGCGTTCGCCCACCAGGCCGATGTAGACCGCGCCCGCGCGCCTCACCGTGTCGATGACTTCGATGACCTGGCTGTAACTGACCTCTTTATCCGCGTGCAGGTAGACGACCCGCTCCGCTTCCGGCAGCCCGCTCAAAAGCAACTTGAGCGCCGACTCCAGCTCGCCCTTCTCGATCTTCTGCTTGCTGAGATAAGTGTCGCCGCCCGAAGTGATGGCGACGACGATGGAACTCTCTTTGATAATCGCCGGGTCGGCGGCGGGATCGTTGAAGGGGACGGCTGGCACGGGGCCTTCAACGCCGGGCGCGACGCCCTGCGCGGCAGGCATGCGGACTTCTTCGGGCGGCACGGTTCGCAACTCTTCATCATTCAGTACCAGCCCGACGGGCGACGCACCGGCCGCCTTCACCGCGTCAATTACCTTGACGACCAACCCGTAGTTGAGCGAGGCGGGCGCTTTGACGTTGACGCTACGATCAAGCAGCCCGTCGTGCGGAAGCTTAACCCTCTTGACGGTTCTCGGCTCGCGCGCCAACGCTCTCTCCCGGCTCTCGAAAACTCTTTTCAACGCGGCGGTGAGCGGTGCCGTGTCGCGCAGCGTCCCGGCTGGTCGTCCGTCGAGCTTGATGTCACCCGCCGCACTCACTTCCACGTTGAGCGGGCCGGAAGAGACCGCTTGTGCGGGGCGCGCGGATTGTGCGGGGCGCGCGGCGGCGCTCCTGCGGTGCTGAGTCGGCCCCGCCGCGGCCCCGACGCACGCCTGTCGCAGAGCGCAGGCCGAGCAGAGGAGGGCGAAGAGGAGTGTGCGTCCGAGCATATTCGCGTGCGCGCCGGAGTGGTTTCTCATCAAGACCTCCCGGAAGAGGGGATGGATTGCCGAAAGCCGATGACAAAGCGTGCGTAAATGTATATCATTCCCGGCAGCTTCCGAAAGACCACTCCCGAACGGCCCTTCGTCTCCCGAAAAAGGATCAGCGATGCGTCACGTTGAGAATCCGCCGAACCCCTGGCTCTCGACGAGCGTCGAGTGGATCGGCGAGCCGCCCGCGGCAACCGTCGAGGTCTTCGAGGAGACCGAGACCCGCCGTATCATCACGCACAACGAAAGCCCCGACGTGGGCTTCGACTACTCGGTCAACTGCTACCGCGGCTGCACGCACGCGTGCAGCTACTGCTTCAGTCGTCCCACACACGAGTACCTCGGCTTCGGCGCGGGCACCGACTTCGAGACGAAGATCGTCGCCAAGGTTCGCGCGCCGGAGCTTCTGCGCGAGGAGTTCATGCGCAAGAGCTGGGGCGGCCACACCATCGTCTTCTCCTTCACCTCAGACCCTTACCTGCCGCTCGAAGCCAACTACCGGCTCACGCGCCGCTGCCTCGAAGTCTGCCTTGAGTTCTGCAACCCCGTCGGCGTCGTCACGAAGTCCGCGCTCGTCCGCCGCGACCGCGACCTGCTCGCCGCGCTCGCGCGCGACGCCGCCGCCAGCGTCTTCTTCTCCGTCCCCTTCGCCGACGACGAGACGGCCAAGGCGCTTGAGCCTTCGGCCCCGCTCCCCTCGGCGCGCTTCCGCGCGATGGCCGAACTCTCCGAGGCCGGCGTACCCGTCGGTTTACTAATCGCGCCCGTCGTCCCAGGTCTGAGCGACCCGGACATCCCCACGCTCCTCAAGCGCGCCTGGGAAGCGGGCGCGCGCCGTGCCTACTTCAACATCCTGCGCCTGCCCGGCAGCGTCGCGCCCTACTTCGAGCAGCGCCTGCGCGAGCGCCTGCCGACGAAGGCCGAGCGTGTGCTTTCGCGCCTGCGCGAGACGAAGGGCGGACGCCTGAACGTCAGCGAGTTCGGCGAGCGGATGCGCGGGCGCGGCGTCTACTGGCAGCTCGTCGAGAAAAGCTTCCGCGTCCACTGCAAGCGGCTCGGCTTCAACCAGGACGACGACTCGGACTCCGAGCGCGCGTCGACGTTCCGCAGGCCGTCGGCGCAAGGGGCGCTGTTTGAATAGACACTGTTGGATCGGGCGAAGTAAGCCTCACCGCCGCAGGCACAGAGTTCGCAGAGGTGTCGCAGAGACTGATGACCGCTCAAGCCTCTGCGCTTCCTCCGCGAACTCTGCGCCTGCGGCGGTGAGTTCAGTTACGCGAGCCCTCAAGTAAGGCTTTAAGCGGAGAGAATGAGAAAAGAGGGTCAATCCTCGGTCAACAAAAACCTTCAAACGTCGCCGCGTCTCTCTGTATAATGGCGTCGCTCCGAGAACGACACAGGCGCAAGGAGGGAGTTGAGGCGGATGATTACCATCAGGCATGTGGTCTGTGATCGCGAGCCTTACTTCGTGCCCGACACGGCGACGGCCCTGGACGCAGCCGAGTACATGGCGGGCCGCAACATCGGCGCGGTCTGCGTGCTCGACCCGGAGGAGAAGCTCTGCGGCATCTTCTCCGAGCGGGACCTGCTCAAGCGCGTCGTCGTCCGAGGACTCGACCCGGCTGCCGTTCCGATCCGCGACGTGATGAGCGAGCCGCGCGCCGTCATTGACTGCACCGACACGCCGCGCGAAGCCCTCGGACGCATGGAGCGGGTCGGCAGCCGTCACCTGCCCGTCGTTGACGGCGACAAGTTCGTCGGCATGCTCTCGATGCGCGACATCATGCGCGTCGAGATCAGCGAGCAGGGCGCGGAGCTGCAACTGCTCCACGAGTACATCTCGCACTGAGCCGGGCCGCGCCTCGTAGCCGAGTCGTGCGGCCCTCGCAAACAGGTAACCAGACCTCGCAACGGAAGCGGCGCGCTGGCGTGGGCAAGGCTCTCATGTGGTCGCAACTCTTCGGGGCGCTCGGCTGCGCCCTCCTGCTCCTGCTCGCCTGCGGCTCCCCGCCGCCCGGAAGGGGCGACGGCGAGACCGTCTCGACAGCCGACGGCGCGGCCTCTTTCCGCGTCGAGACGGTCGTCGGGGGTCTCGAAGTGCCCTGGTCAATCGTCTTCGCGCCCGACGGTCGGATGCTCTTCACGGAGCGGCCCGGTCGCGTCCGCGTCTTCGAGGGCGGCAAGCTGAGAGCCGAACCGCTCGCCACAATCTCGGACGTTGAGCCGACGGGCGAGAGCGGGCTGATGGGGATGACCCTGCACCCGCAGTTCGCCGAGAACCACCTGCTCTACCTCGCCTACGCCTACAGCTCGACCGGAGGCGAGCGCGTGCGCGTCGTCCGCTTCCGAGAGACCGGAGGCGCTCTCACAGACCGCAAGCTCATCATCGATGAGATTCCTGCCGCACAGTTCCACGCAGGCACGCGCCTGCGCTTCGGCCCCGACGGCAAGCTCTACGTCACGACGGGCGACGCCACGACGCGCGAGATCGCGCAGCGACTCGACTCGCTCGGCGGCAAAATCTTGCGCCTCAACGACGACGGCACAGTCCCGCCCGACAACCCCTTCGTCAATCAGCCCGATGCGCGCCCCGAAATCTGGTCTTACGGCCATCGCAACTCGCAGGGGATTGACTGGCAGCCCGGCACCAATCTTTTATTCGAGACCGAGCACGGCCCTTCGGGCTTCGACGGCCCCGGCGGAGGCGACGAGGTCAACATCGTCGAGCGCGCGCATAACTACGGCTGGCCCGTCATTCATCACCGCGCGACACATGAGGGGATGGAGTCGCCGCTCCTGGAATACACGCCCGCGTGCGCGCCCGCGAGCGGGACATTCTACCGCGGCTCGGCCCTCGCACAGTTCCGCGGCAACTTCTTCTTCGGCTGCCTCGCGGGCCGCGGACTCCAGCGCGTCGTCTTAGACGGTCGCCGCGTCGTCAGCCAGGAGCGCCTGCTTCAGGGCCAGTACGGGCGCATCCGCGACGTGGCCGAAGGCCCCGACGGCGCGCTCTACTTCTCGACCTCCAACCGCGACGGTCGCGGCTCGCCCGCGAAAGACGACGACCGCATCATGCGCCTCGTCCCGCAGCGCTGAAGTCGGAACGTGGAATGATGAGGTGAAGACCTGCCAAAGTCGGAACGCGGAATGAAGTGAAGACCTCCTGCCTTTCACTTCATCGTTTCGCTTTCCGACTTCGGCAGGTCTTCACCTGATTCATCGTTAGGTCTTCACTTCATTC
>JALZHC010000455.1 GCA_030914105.1 Acidobacteriota bacterium | reverse complement strand
CGGAACTTCCGTGCGCTCGATGCGTGAGCGCAGACGCTCGGCGACGACGAGCGCGCCCTCCTCGCCGGCCTGCGGAAGGATGATGGCGAACTCCTCGCCGCCGTAGCGCGCCGCCGTGTCCACGCCGCGCACCTCCTCGCGCAGAGCGCCCGCAAGCAACCGCAGCGCGGCGTCGCCCGCGTCGTGGCCGTGCGCGTCGTTGACGCGCTTGAAGTAGTCGATGTCTAAGAGGATGAGCGAGACGGGCTGGCGCATGCGGGTGGCGAGGTGGAGGTCGCGCTCAAGCTGAATCTCGAAGAAGCGCCGGTTGAAGCAGCCGGTGAGGCCGTCGGTCAAAGCCTGCTGCTGTACCTGTTGGAAGAGGCGCGCGTGGTTGACGGCGACGGCCACCTGGTCGGCCACCGTGCGCATGAGCATGATCTCGTTGTCCTGCCAGAGGCGCTGCGGGTCGTCGGACGTGATCATCAGGACGCCCATCGTGCGCTCGTGGAAGATGACGGGGACGACTGCGACGGGCCGCCCGTCCGCGCCGACCGCGCCCGTGCCGCCGTCGTGGACGTAAGTCTTCATGCGCCCGCGCAGGCGCACGCCGTAGGCTTCGAGGTCGCTCAAAAGCTCCGCGTACAGCTCTTCGTCGCCGTCGCCGTCGCGCAGGTAGTAAGTTGTGAGCGAAGGCTGGCCGTGCTCGCCCTCGACCGAGAGCGCGCTGTACTGCGCGCCGAGCGCGCGGCCCACTTCGTTCACGGTCGTCTGCAGGACGCTCGGTATCTCAAGCGAGCTTCGGATGGCCGTGGCGATGCGGTTGACGGCGATCTCGCGCACGGCCTGCTCTTGAAGCAGGCGCGCGAGCTTCGTCGTCACCGAGACCGTGAGCTGGAGGGAAGTGGTTTTGGGGACGCAGGTGCGCACCGCCCGCGCGAAGATGTGTGCGTGCGTGGGAATCTCGGCCTTGACGCGGGCCATGAGGTATTCGAGCGCCGAGTAGACGATGTCCGGCTCGAAAGACCAGATGACCTCGTCGCCGGTCTCCGCGCCGTCCTCGTCGCGGTTGCGCACGGAGGCGAGCAGGCCGGAGAAGCGCGCGTCGGCGATGACCACGAAGCGCTCGTCGGCGTCGCCCTGCGCCGAGCGCTGCATCAGGATCGGCTCGCTGCACGAAGCGTCGTCGGAGAGCGTGGCGGAGTTGAGCGCGTCGTCGGGCGAGACGAAGAAGAAGGCGTGGCGGGCCGCGCGACCGACGATGCGCGCGCGCGCGATGTCGCGCAGAGAGCGTTGCGGCTCCGGCAGCATGCTCTCGACCACGAGCGCCGCGAGGTTGTTCTCCAGCACGACATCCTCGAAGTATCGGTGCAACTGCACAATCGTCGGCTCGGCACAACGAACAGGTGTCAGTTGGCGCGGGTGCTGTGCGAGAAGTGCGCTGTAGAGCGAAAGCATCGAGTGTCGCAGCCGAAAAAAGGGTCGAGGCGTCGGCGGTCTAAGGAATGCAAAGACGGCCTTGATACATCAAGGCCGAGTGTGACAAACACATTTTGCCACAGAGAAACTACGTTTGTCTATAAAATTTAATCTCCCATTAACGCCGTTTTATTGGGGTTTTTCGGGGCAGCCGGGGAATTTTAGGCTTCGCGGACGGGTCGGGCGGCCGAACCGGCGGCTGAGGGGCGGCCCCGGGGGCCTAACCCTGGCGGACGTAGGTTGTGGTCGCGGTCGCGACGAGGAGGCCGGTTTGGTCGGTCGCCTCGGCGCTGATGATTACGATGCGGCGGCCCGCGCGGAGCACGCGCGCGCGCGCTTCGACGCGGCCCTCGCCGGCAGGGCGCAGGAAGTGAACCGTGAGGTCAACGGTGACGGTGCGCTCTTCGGGCGCGAGCAGAGTGTGGACGGCGAAGGCCGCCGCCGTGTCGAGGAGCGAGGCAAGCGCGCCGCCGTGCGCGATGCCGCCCATGCGCGTCAGCTCCTCGCGGACTTCGAGCGCGAAGGTGGCCTCGCCGCGCGACGCGCCGACGAACTCCAGGCCGAGCAGGCGCGCGTAAGGAATACGCGTGAAGGCTTCGCGCAGACGAGCCGACGCGTCGGCTGAAAGCTCGCACGCCGACTCAACGGCTGAAAGCTCACGTGCCGACTCGTCCGCTGAAGGCTTCGTCTCGTCCGCCGAGAGCTGCCGCGCGGGTTTGTCAGCCGAAGGTTTAGAGGCGTCGCTCACGAGTCGTAAATCCCCGTGCCTTCGAGCGGCTCGACGACGACCGCCGTGCCGTAGGCGAGGACTTCGGTGACGCCCGTGGCGATCTCTGTGGCGTCGTAGCGCGCGCCGATGATGGCGTTGGCTCCGATCTCCGTGGCGTGCTGGACCATGATGTCGAAGGCGTCACGGCGCGCCTGCTCGCAGAGGTTAGTCCAGGCGGTGATGTTGCCGCCGACGAGCTGGTTGAAGACCGCGCCGATGTTGACGAAGAGGTTGCGCGAGCGGACGACGATGCCGCGCACGACGCCGAGGTTCTGGCGGACGCGGAAGCCCGGAAGCTCAAACGCCGTCGTCACCATCTGGCCGGAGACGGTGAGCCGCGGCTCGCTGATGGTGTAGGGCGCGCGCGTTTGCAGTTGCTGGTCGCTCATTGGTCGCTCCTGAAAAAGGGAAGAAGCTCAGTCGCCGAAAGAGATTTTCAGTCGCCGAAGAGGCTCGGCTGTTCCATGTCGCCGTCTTCGCCCGCGAACTCTTCGGGCGTCCAGCGGTAGCGCGCGAGGTCGCAGCGCCCGCGCGCGTCGAAGCGGACGCCCTCGCCTTCGAGCATGCGCTGTTGCAGGTCGGGCGGGAGGACGACTCGCGTAGTAGAGCACGCGCCCTGCGCGTTGATGACGCGCTGCCAGGGCACTGTGTCGTCAGCCGAGTGCATGACGAAGCCGACCGTGCGCGCCGTGTAGCCTTCGCCAAGTAGGCCGGCGATCTGCCCGTAGGTCATCACGCGCCCCGACGGGATGCGGCGGACAATCTCGAAGACGCGCGCGCGGTAGCCGGGCGAGTTCACCTCCGGCTCAGCCGTCGGCGACGCGCCGCCCGCTTTTCTTCCTTCGTTACTCGCCATCGTCTACGCCTCCGGACGTTGCCGACGTTCTTGAGTCGGCGCGGCACGCTCTCCGCCTTGGCCGCCGCGACTCCGTGTTGAGATACGTCGCGGGCCGGCTTCGGGTTTAGACAGGCCGAGGCTTCGATGCGTCGGCTCAGATGCGCTCAAGTTCGGGGAGCGTCCGCTCGTTGACCACGTCGCCGGTGTTGAGGACGGTCTTCGGCTCGAAGAGCAGAACGTGCGCTTCCTCATCTGCGACGGGCATGTGCTCGACGCCGCGCGGGACGATGACGAACTCGCCCTCGCGTAGCTCGACCTCGCCGTCGCGCAGCATGAGTTTGAAGCGGCCCCTGACGACGAGAAACATCTCGTCCTCCGTCTCGTGCTTGTGCCAGACGAACGGCCCCTGAAACTTCACGAGCTTGACGAACGAGTCGTTGACCTCGCCCGCGATCTTCGGACTCCACTGCTCGCGGAAGAGGCCGAACTTCTCCGACAGGTTGACCTTCTCAATCATTGTTCACCTCAGACGCCGGTCTGCCGAAAAACGTTTGACGAAAAACTTGACGCGCGCCTTCAGTAGAGCGAACGAAGACGGCGACGGCGATGTTCGAGCAATTCTCAAACGGGCGCTGCGGCCCTTCGTCTTCAGTCGAGCGAGCGCAGAACGGCGCGCGCGGGTGCGCCGTCGCCGCTGCCGGCGGCGATCTTGAGCGGCAGGCAGAGGAGTTCATACGCGCCGGGCGCGACCGAGCGCAGGTCTAGCCCTTCGAGGATGACGACGCCTGCGGAGAGCAGCGCGCGGTGGGTCTCGAAATCCTTCGAGCCGAAACGCTCGACCGAGAGGTAGTCAATGCCGACGAGGCGGACGCCGCGCGAGACGAGCGCGTGCGCCGCCGCCGGCTCGATGTAGGTGAAGTCCTCTCGGAACTGGCCGCGCGGGTCGTCCCAGAAGGCGGAGTTGCGCGTCTTGAAGAGCACGCGCCGGCAGCCTTCGAGCGCGGCCTCTCGGACGTGTCTCTCCTCGACGGCATGCGCGTCCGGCGGAAGTTCTATCACGCGCGCCTCGCCGACCAGCGCTTCGAGCGGAAGCGAGATGACGCCGGGAGCGCCTTCGATGAAATGCGCGGGCGCGTCGACGTGCGTGCCCGTGTGCGCGCCGAGGTTGAGCGCCGAG
>JALZHC010000454.1 GCA_030914105.1 Acidobacteriota bacterium | reverse complement strand
CTCGGAGTTCGTCCGACGCCTCTTCGGCGAGGGCACGCGCACGCGCTTTCGGCCCTCCTACTTCCCGTTCACCGAGCCGAGCATGGAGGCCGACTACTCCTGCTTCAAGTGTAATGGGCGGGGCTGCCGCCTCTGCAAAGGCTCCGGCTGGATCGAGCTGGGCGGCTCAGGCATGGTGCACCCGAACGTCCTGCGCGCCGCGCGGATCGACCCCGAAGAGTTCTCCGGCTTCGCCTTCGGCCTCGGCATAGACCGCATGTGCGGACTCATGTACGAGCTGGACGACATACGCCTCCTCTTCGAGAACGACGTGCGCTTCCTCGAACAATTCTAGTCAAGGGTTTTAGGTTTTGGGTGCTGGGTGTTGGGTTAAGACATTCCCTCGCCAGCACCCAACACCTAAAACCCAACACCCGTTTTTATGGACATCAGTTACAAATGGCTGCGCGAGTTGACCGACGTTTCGCTGCCGCCGCGCGAGCTGGCCGAGCGCCTGACGATGGCGGGCCTCGCCGTTGACGCCGTCCGCGAAGCGGGCGACGACTTCGTGCTGGAGTTCGACCTCACGTCGAACCGGCCCGACTGTCTCTCGCACCTCGGCATCGCGCGCGAGGCCGCGGCGCTTTTGGGCGCGGGACTTCGCCTGCCCGACACGGCGGCGAAGAGCGTCGGAGGCCGCGCCGAAGAGTTCACTTCGGTCGAGATTGAAGACGCAGACCTGTGCCCGCGCTACGCGGCGCGCGTGGTGCGGGGCGTGAAGGTCAAGCCCTCGCCGGAGTGGCTCGCGCGCCGGCTGCAAACAATCGGCCAGCGCCCCATCAACAACGTCGCAGACATCACGAACTTCGTGCTGCACGAGCTGGGACAGCCGCTCCACGCCTTCGACCTCTCGACGCTCGCAGAGCACCGCATCGTCGTCCGGCGCGCGCGCGCGGGCGAGAAGATCAGGACGCTCGACGGCGCGTTGCGAGAGCTTGACGAGCAGATGCTCGTCATCGCAGACGCCGCGCGCGCCGTCGCCGTCGCGGGCGTGATGGGCGGCGAGGAGACGGAGATTTCCGCCGCGACCGCGGACGTGCTCATCGAGAGCGCATACTTCGACCCGCAGTCCGTGCGGCGCACCTCGAAGCTTCTGGGCCTTCAGACCGACGCGTCTTATCGCTTCGAGCGCGGCGTGGACTACGAGGGCGTGCGCCGCGCGCAGGATCGCTGCGTCGCGCTCATCTGCGAACTGGCGGGCGGCACGGCGACCGAGGACGCGATTGACGTTTACCCGCGCAGGATCGCGCCGCCGGTCGTCTACCTCCGACCCACGCGCGTGGAAGACCTGACGGGCCTTCCGGTGTCGGCTGAAAGGAGCGCGCGTGTTCTGGAGTCGCTCGGCTTCGCGCCCGTCTCCGCCAGCGGAGACGGCAGCGGCGGGACGGGCGTCGCCGCGCCGGGCGAACTCTTCTTCCGCGTCCCGACGTGGCGCACGGACGTTTCCATCGAGGAAGACCTGGTCGAGGAGGTCGCGCGGCTCGTCGGCTACGAGAAGATTGAGGAGTCTCTGCCGCCGTCGCCCGTGACGGGCGAGTATCTCGCGGGCGACCGGCGTCGGCGCGCGGCCCGTCAGGTGCTTACGGCCTGCGGAGTGAGCGAGGCCGTCAACATCAGCTTCATAGACGAGTCGAACGAGGGGCGCTTCGAGCTTCTGCCCGGCCTTCAAACAGTCGAGGGCGGGCAGCGCGTCGAAGGTGTGCAGAGCGGCGAGGGCGCGTTCGTCAAACTGTCGAACCCGATTGTCGAGGGCGCGCGACTGATGCGCCCGACGCTGCTCGCGGGCCTGCTCGACTCCGTGCGCCGCAACTTCAACCGCGGTACGCGCAGCGTCCGCCTCTTCGAGACCGGCCACGTCTTCGCCTCGTCGTCCGAAGGCCGCGAGACTGCTGCGGGCGAAGGCAGAGCTGCCGCGGGGGAAGGCGGGGCCGCTTCGGGCGAAGTTAAACAGGCCGCCGCGGGCGCGGGCGTTAACGCCGCGGGCGGCGACGCAGAGCGCCCGAACGAGTTCGAGGCGTTCGCGCTTGTCCTGACGGGCGAGGCTCTGGAAGAGGGGCGCGCCGCGGGGCGCGAGCTGGACTTCTTCGACCTCAAAGGCGCGCTCGAAGCCGCGACCGACGCCATGCGCGTCGGCGAACTCGAATTCAAGGCGGACTCTGTCCGGCACCTGCGCGAGGGTCAGTCGGCGCGCGTCCTCTTCGGCGGCGCGGAGGTCGGCACGCTCGGCAGGCTCAGTGAAGAGCTGGCCGCCGCGTACAAGTTCCGGCAGCCGGTCTACGTCGCGGAGGTGAACCTGGGCTTGCTGCTCAAGTCGGGCGAGCGGCCCGCGCGCTACGCGCCTCTGCCGCGCTTCCCCTCGGTCGTGCGCGACGTGTCGCTCGTCGCGCCGCGCCGCGCCGGCTTCGGCGAGATGCGCCGCGTCGTGCTCTCGCTCGGAATCGAAGAGTGCCGCGAAGTCCTGCTCGTTGATGTGTACGAGGGCGCGGGCGTGCCGGAAGGGAAGCGCTCGGTGACGCTGAGAGTCGAGTACCGCGCCGACGAACGGACGCTGCGCGACGAAGAGGTTGACACGATGCACGCGCGCGTCGTCGCCGCTTTGGAGGGTGAGTTCGGAGCGCAGTTGAGAGGTTAGAGGTCAGAGGTCGGAGGTCAGTGAAAGCATCTGCGGCAGGCGGCGGCGATGAAAACAGGTGCGCGGCAGGTGAAAAAACTAACCTCTGACCTCTGACCTCTGACCTCTGCTTTTTAACTCTTGCCATCGCGCGCGACTCAGGAGCATAATCGGCGGGCAGTCACGAGGCCGCGCTGCTTGGAGAAAGAAGATGGTCGGATTGACCGGACTTGAAAAGTTCTCACACCTGGAAGATAAAATCTACCGCACCATCGAGCTGACGAAGACGCTCCGGCAAGAGAAGGAGGCGCTTGAGCGCGAGTTGGCCTCGGTGCGCCGCGAGCTGGGGTCGCTCCTTGACGAGAAGGACAGGCTGGAGTCGCAGGTCGAGCGGCTTCTGTCGGAGCGCGACACGATCCGCTTGAAGGTCGAGGCCATGCTCGACGCCATCGCCGTGCTCGACCCGGAGACGGCTGAGGTGATGCGCCGCTAGTAATCGGAGTTAACGGATGAGCGCCATCAAGAACCCGGCTGAGGGCACGCCCACCATCCGGGTGGAAATCTACAACCAGACTTATAACATCCGCTCCGACGGCGACAGCGAGTACGTCATCGGCCTGGCCGAGTTCGTCGACCGGCGCATGCGCGAAATCTCTTCGGGCACGCTCACCGTGGACTCGCTCAAGGTCGCGATACTGGCCGCGCTCCACATCGCCGACGAGCTGCACCGCCTCAAGCGTCTGCACGAGCAGGCCGACCAGCAGCTCGCTACGCGCAGCGCCGAGTGCGCGGAGATGCTCGACCGCGTGCTCAAGTCGCGCAGCGCCGCCGAGCCGGTCGCCGCCAGCAACCTCACGATCTCCTGAGTCCGCCCGACTGCTCCGACATCACAAAACTTATCCCCGAAGCCACACGAAACGGCACGAAAAGGGCACGAACGTTCGCCTGCTTTCTTCGTGAGGTTTAGTCTCGTTTCGCGGAGAGACGCGCCCGCCGCGCCTTGCGCCGAACTCACGTTAAGACTTCAGACTCAAAGCCCGCGCCGTCTACTGCGGCCCGAAGCTCTACTGCGGCCCGAATCTCCGACGGTATTCGGCGGAGGCGATGAAGGCCCTGACCATCTCGGCGCGGACGAAGTCGCCGTTGAACTGGTTGAGCTTCGCGAGCCAGGACTGGTAGCCGTCGTCGTTCGCGTCGGGCGCGTCCAAGGGGTTGCGGCGCAGGTAGCCGAAGTATTCCATCAGGACGAAGGCCGAGTTGAACTCGGCCTGAGTGACGGAAGCCGACTCGGCGATGCTTCGGAGCGCCGCGGCCCGCCCCTGCACGCCGCCCGCGAGGTATGCGTTGATGGCGTTCTGCCTCTCAGACGCGGTCGGCGTCACGCCCGCCGCGGAGAAGAGCGCGTCAACGTAGACGGCGGCGGGCTGCGTCGCAGGGTGGCGCGGCGCGAACCCGAAGTCGTTCACCAGCCGTTCAAAATACGCCTGCTTGTTCTGCTCAAGCCGCTGCTGCCAGCCGGCCTCTCCGACGACGACCCCGTCGCCGAGCTGTTGCGCGTCGCGTATGAACTCCGTGAGCGCGACGCGCGACGCGGCGTCGGCAGA
>JALZHC010000453.1 GCA_030914105.1 Acidobacteriota bacterium | reverse complement strand
CTTCGACGCCGCAGTAAGCCTCGACCTCGACGATGCGGCCCGACACGCGCTCGCCCGTCGGCGCGGGAACGACGAGCAAGCGGCCCAGCAGAGAGCGCGCGACCGCCGCCGCGTCGCCGCGCGTGTAGAAGTCGCGCCGGAGTTTCGCGCCGCGTCTCGCCTCCTCGTCTACTTTTCTTCGCATCAGCCTGGCGTCAGAGGCGACAAAGAGTTCATCCACGAAACCACACGAAGCGGCACGAAACCGAAAGCTGTTCGTATCCCTTCGTATTCTTTCACGCCACCTCCTCTCTTTTCGTGTGACTTCGTGGATAAACTTCCCGCGCCGACTCGCTGCGAACGGTCGTTACTCAAACTGGCGGCGGAACTCTTCGAACTGCTGGCGCAATTCCGCGACCTCACTGCGCAAGCGCTCGACTTCAGTTTCGAGGCGCGCGACTCTCTCGCCCGCCGATGCGCGCGCCGTCGTCGCGCCCTCTCCTTCAGCGCTTGGCTCAGCCTCGGCGGCGGGCGTGCCGGCGAGCAGGTGCGAGTAGCGCGCGTCCTTCTGGCCCGGACGGCGCGGAAGTTTTATGACGAGCGGCTCGTCGCGGCGCGCGAGCGCGTCGAGCGTCGCCTCGACTTCGGCGAGGTCTGCGAACTCGTGGAGGCGGCCCGTGCGCCCGCGTATCTCGCCGACGGTCTGTGACCCGCGTAGCATCAGCACGCAGAGGGCGGCCAGCTCCGGCGGCGATAGCTCGAAGACCTCGCGCATCATGTGCTTGTACTTCGGCACGCGGCTCTCGCTGCCGTAGAAGACGTAGACGAGGTTCTTCCGCCGCAGGCTGTCAATCGCCTCCTCGACCGTCCGCTCGTCGTAAGCGACGACGGGGTCGCGGTTCGAGATTTGGTTGCACGCGTGCACGAGCGCATTCAGCGTCAGAGGGTAGTAGTCGGGCGTCGTCAACTGCTTCTCGACGAGCGAGCCGGCGACGCGCACCTCCACATCGTTCAAAAGCGTTTCGGTCGGCATGAGGCTCCAGAATTCCACCCGCGCGGCCTTACGGTCAAGTGTATAAGCCGCGCCGTGCTCGCCGCCGCCGCGCCCGCGCCCGTTTCCCGGCCCAGGCTCTGAAGGGAAACACTTCCGAAGGCCCCCGCATAAAGTTTATAAGGTTGTTTCGGCAGACCTCGACCGAACGCTCCGGCTGCGGCACCTTCGGCCCGACCGTCCGAGAGCGTTGAAAGAGAGCGACGATGGCTTTGAACTTCCTGAACTCCTTAGACGCCGACGACATCTTCATCTCCTACTCGCGCGAGGACGGCGAGACCTATCTGAACGGGCTGTCGGAGGCGCTGACGAAGCTCGGCTTCTCTTGCTTCGACGACCGGCAGGGGACGGACGCAGGCCCTCTGCCGCCCGAAACGCTCTTCCGCAAAATCCGCGGCTGCCGCACGCTCGTCCTTCTGGCGACGCCGGGGGCCGTCGGTAAGTCGAAGTACCTCGCCGAAGAGGTCGAGAAGTTCGCCGCCGCCAACGGCACGACGCGGATCGTCGCCGTCAGCTTCGACGAGGGCGAGGCGGCGCTCGACGACTGGGCGGGCGCGGAGTGGTTCGACCTTGTCTACGGCAAGTCGCGCGCGCGCGAGCTGCGCGAGGCGCTCAAGACCGGCACGCCCTCGACCGCCGTCATCAGCCGCATCGAGAAGCAGTCGAACTACCTGAAGAGCAAAGACCGCCTGCGCCGCTACCGCAATCGCGCGCTCTGGGTTCTGGCGTGGCTCATCGTCTCGATTGTCGCCGCCGCAGTCCTCGCCGGCTTCATGTTCAAGCGCGCCGACGCCGCGACGAGGAAGGCGAACGAAGAGACCGCAAAGGCCGAGCGTGCGACGCGCGAGGCGCAGGCCGCACTCGCGCAGGCCGTCGCCGCGCAGGGCCAGGCGCTCACGTCCGGGCTGGGCGCGGCCCTCTCGAAGGCCGACGCCGGCGAGCAGAAGCGGCTCGCGCAGCTTGCCTCCGACGAAGCGGCGGAGAAGACGCGCCTCGCCGACGCGGCCTCGCGCAAGGCCGACGCGGCGGAGAAGCGCGCCGCCGACGAGCAGGCGCGCGCCGACCGCGAACAGACGGTCGCGGATTCGCGCTCGCTCGCCAATCGCTCGCAGACGCTCCTGCGCCAACGCCCCAACGAGTTGCCGCGCGTCATCACGCTCGCGGCGGACGCGCTGAAGAAGTCGCACACCGTCGAGGCCGACGAGGCCTTGCGCGAGAGCCTCTCGCTGCTGCCGCGCTACCTCGGCGGCGGCGTCTACGCGGGCGACATCGTCGCCGCCGCGCTCAGCCCCGACGCGACGCACTTCGCGGCCCTCCGGCGCGACAAGCTGCCGGGCGGCGAGTCGAAGGCGTCGCTCCGCGTCTACAGGGTCGGCGACGCCGCGCCGCTCAAAGAGGTTCCGCTTGAGGGCGAACAGTTGAACGACGCGAGCAGCATCGCCCTGAGCAACGGCGCGGCCCACGTCGCCGTCTCTTCGGCGAAGTCCGTCAGGGTCTGCGACCTGAAAAGCGGCGGCTGCCGCACGGTCGAGATCAAGGGGGAGAGCCGCACGGTTAACAAGATTGCCCTCAGCCCCGGCGGAAAGTATCTCGCGCTGATCATCGAAGACGGAGAGATGGAGGACGGCATCAACCGGGCGGGCCTGATGGACGTCGAAAAGAATGTGGACGTGAAAGGCTTCTCGGATACCGAGAACGTGACTTACAACGACGTCGCCTTCAGCGCCAACGGCAACCTCGCCTTCGGCGCGCGCGCCTTCGGCCCTCTGGGGAATCCCGCCGGGAGGGTCTTAATCTGGACTCTGTCGGACAAGCTGAAGGGCGACGAGTCGGCAAACAAGCTCGGCGAGGAGGATTTCGCGCAGCACGAGACGATCAACCTGGACGCCGTGGTCAACGCCGTCGCGCCCGGACTCGACGACTCCTACTTCGCGACCGACAGGGGCATCTGGAAGCGTGTCCCCTTAGGCGAGTTCAAGCCCGCCGTGCGTCTGCCCGTCATGAATGATGAAGAGGGCTTCTACCTCTCCCACCCGATTGAAAACCTTGCCTTCGACGCCGACGGCAAGCAGTTGGCCGCCGTGAGGGGGATGCCGCTCCCCGCGTCGGCCACGCCGGAGCGCTTCGGCACAGACAAGGAGTTGGAGCGTTGGGACGCGACGCAGCACCCGGACGCCGCGCACGTCTTCCGGCCCGGAGAGATTCGCGGCGTGGGCTTCCTGCCGGGCGACCGTTTCGTCGCGGCGGCCCCTACGCTCGGCGGCGACGAGATCGTTCGCGTCTTCGACGCCGGGGACGGCTCGGAGCCGAATCCCGAAACAGGCCGCATGCCCGAAGGCGGGAAAGTGTTCGCCAGCCCCGACGCGAGATTCGTCGTCACCGTCTCCGGCAAGACCGCACACGTCCGGGACGTTTGGCGTCCGAGCGACGCCGACGCAGACCGTTCGGGCGTCGCCGACGTGGAGTTCGGGAACGACCTGAAGGAGTTCGGCGCTTTGACGTTGAGCGCGGGCGGAGAGTTTCTGGCGATTGCCGGCGACGCGGCGGGCGGCGACGGCGCGCTCGCGCTCGTCTACGCGCGCGCCGGTAAGGCGTACAGGCAGACGGGCCGCATTCGTCTGGGCGAGGCGTCGCCGCAAACGCCCGTCGAGGAAGGAGCGCCCGCGCCGCTGGCCGTCACGCCCGACGGACGCCGCCTCTTGACGCTGACGGTCGGCGCGGCGCGCGTCTGGGACGTGGAGAGCGGGCGCGAAGTCACGCCCGCGGCGCTGCGCGAGCTTTCGGGCGTTGACTTCATCAAGCTCGGCGACGGCGGACGCTACCTCGCCGCCGTCTACAACGACGCGTCCGCCGACAATTCTGATGTCGTGTTCGTCCTGCGGCTCGCCGACGGCAGCGTCGCCGCGCGTCTTTCGCACGGGAAGCGCGAGAGCGGCCCGCCGTTCGTCGCCTTCAGCCCGCGCGAACGTTACCTGCTCACTTCGGGCGACGACAGGGTGACGAGTCTGTTCAAGTTGGACGGCGGAGGCGTCGAAAGACTGAGCGACGACTCGCCCGTGCGCGCCGCCGCCTTCAGCGCCGACGAGCGTTACTTCGCGACCGGCACGCGCGAAGGCGTCCTGAAGGTTTTTGTCACCGCCGAGCCTGAGTCCGAGATCGCGCGCCTGCAAGACACGGGCGAGGCCACGGCCATCGCCTTCAGCGGCGACGGCAGACTGCTCGCGACCGCG
>JALZHC010000001.1:1817-23657 GCA_030914105.1 Acidobacteriota bacterium | reverse complement strand
CTCCAGGCCCAGACTCTTCTCGGCCCGCGCCAGATTTTGAGGGTTCCCCGCCACGGTCGTGGGGCAGTGTAGAACTCGGATCGGTCGCTTCATCCCGGCTCAACTCGTCCCGGCGTGCCGGCACTTATCGTCCCAGAGGCCGCGGAACACTTCAGCGAACATCCTGCCCGCGCTCTCCAGCGAATGATTCTGCGAGACGTAGGCCCGCCCTTTCCGGCCCAGTTCGCGTCGGAGCTGCGGGCTATCTATTAGCTCGCGCAGGACGCGCTTGATCTCTGTGGGCGGGGTGTTCACGATGGGGCAATCGCCGGCGTAAGAATAGAGTGTGTACAACTCAAGCAGGTCGGGTCTGAGGTAGGTCATCACGGGCTTTTCCATGCTCATGCCTTCGATGGCGAACTGGGCGTACCAGCCGATGACGAACTGGTCGGCGACGATGTCGCAGTCCCGCATCAGCTCTCGGACGCGCGCGTTGGAAACTCTCTCGGCTAGCACCAGCTCGACCGGCACGCCCTCGGCCTTCAGCTCCTCGCACGCGCGTATGAGGAAGCGCGAGCCTTTCAACTCGCGGTGGTTGGGCGCGTGAAGCACGACTGCGGGACGCGCGCCCGTCTGTGCGTCGGCGTCCGCCGGGGCGTCGGCGGCGTCCGGCGGCGGAGGCCACTCCTCGGTATCGATGGCGAAGTGGCCCGCGACCAGCTTGTCCCAGCGCGGGAGGTAATAGACCCAGTCGGCCCCGGCGATAATGTAGTCCGCGTGCTTGCTGCAATACTCGATGTCTTGGAGGACTTCGTGCTCCCGGCGCGCGTGCTCGGCGTACTCGATGCTGTGTGCGTGTTTGTGGAGTAAGTTCTGAAAGCGGCTGATGACCTGAACGTCCGCGCCGTAAGCGCAGAACAGAGTCTTCTTCCCGGCGTACTTCAAAAGCTGGAGCTCGATGTTCTTCCAGGGCGTGTTCCGCAAAATCGTGCTGTCGAAGTAGAAGTTGAAGATGTCGAAGCGGCGCAAGGCCCAGACGAACGTCCAGTAATCCTGAAAAGGGACTTTCAGGTAATCGGGAAGACGCCTCATCAAAGCCGAGCGGTTCACGATGTCAATCATCAGGTAGTCGAAATCCGCACGGCTGTTGATGGAGTAAACGTCCCGGACGACGGTCTTGCTCTCGTACCCCAGAAGGCTGACCGCACGCGAATGGAACTTGATATTGATGAGCGGGTTCACCCCCCAGAAAATCGCCGGCTGCCGGCGCGGCGGCTTGCGCCTCTGCGCCGCCGCCGTCCAACAGATGACCGCCAGGCCGAGATAGGGCGCGACCGCCGCCGCCGCCCCGACGACGAGCGCGCCCACACCGGCGCGTAACCATCTCGGCGTGACCCGCCTGAAGAGACCGCGGAGAGTAGTAACCTTTCCAGGCTCCATTTTACGTCCGCTGCGTCAGCTCGCGGCAAACTTCCACAATGCCTTCGGAGAACCTCACCCGCGGGACGCCCAGAAGCGCCCGCGCTTTGGTGACATCGCCAATCAGGTTGCCGGGCGCTTGCTCCTCACGCACCGTGAACAAAGGCTCGCGCCCGACCTGCGCCGCGATGGCCTGGCCGATTTCACGCAGCGAGAGCGCCTGCGGGCCGGCGAGGTTGATGACGTGATGCCCGCTCAGGTTGAGCGTCGCCGCCAGGCCGTCCACCGCGTCAACGATGTGAGTCGGGTTGGTGCGGATGCCTTCGGGGCCGTTGAGCGTGATGGCCTCGCCGCGCATCACGTTGCGTATCAACCGAGGGATGAACATGTGCGGCTTCTGGCCGACGCCGTACACGAAAAAAAGGCGCGCGACGACCGTCTCGAAAAACGGCTGGTAGTCCTGAACCAACAGCTCCGCGACGTGCTTCGACGTGAAATAAAAGCCGGCGAGCTGCACCGGGTCGGTCTCGACGAACGGGCGGCAGCCGTAGCCGTAAACGCCGCCGGTGGACGCGAGCACGAAATGTTTCGCCCCCGCCTTCCTCGCATACTCCAACAGCTCGAACGTGGCCCCGACGTTGAGACGGTAAACGTCGTCGGCGCGTGCGGGGAAATCCTTATAGAACTCCGACTGTGCGAGGTGGACGATGGCGTCCACCTGTTGTGGAAGGCGGGAGTAGTCGAGCGCCGCGGTCAGGTCGTGCTCGATCCAGCGGGCGGCGGAATCAGTAGCCGCGGCGGCGCGCGCAAGAGCGAACAGTTCATGTTCCTTCCGCAGCTTCCTGACGAGGTGCCGACCGATAAAGCCGGTGCCACCGGTGATGAGAATTTTCATTGGATATTTCGCGGCAGCCGACTAGAACTGCTGAAACTGTGCTTTCGTGGATGCGGACTGCGACCCGACGCCCTGGTGATTTGAGGCGTCGAGCCGGGCCGGCCCTTCAGGCTCTTCGCGACGGGCGGCCACCTCGGTCGCGTCCCAGACTTTCCTGACGAGCTGAGCGAGCGTGCGGCCTATCGCGTCGTAGGAGTGGTGTTTCTCCACGTAGCGACGGCCCGCCTCGCCCAGCTTCAACCTCAGCGCGGGGTCTTCGGCGAGCGCGCGGATGTTCTCTTTTATCTGCTCCGGCGGCGTGTCGACAATCGGGCACTCGGAGGCGAACGAGCGCTCGCTGTAGATTCGTTTCAAGTCCGGTCGCCAGTAATTCAGAACCGGCTTGCCCATGCTCATCCCTTCTATCGGGAACAGCTCGTAGAAGCCCGTGATGAAGGCGGCGGCCACGATGTCTGCGTCGCGCATCGCCTCGCGAATCTCGGAATTGTGCACGCCCTCTTTGATGATCAGCTCGACCGGCAGCCCTTCGCGCCGAAGCTCCTCGCAGGCGTCTATCAGGAATTGCGTGCCCTTGATGTTGCGGTGGTTGGGCGCGTGGAGGATTTTGACGAGACCGTCGGACGACTCGGTCGGCTCTCTGTCGTTGCGCCACTCGTCGGTATCGATGGCGCAGAAAGAGGCGGTCAGGAAGTCGGCGCGCGGGAGAAAGTCGAGCATGAAGCCGCCGCACACGATGAGCGAGGCCCAACGCGAGTAGTGGCGCACTCTGCGCTCCACGCCCTCGGCCAAGGCGAGCAGCTCCGGGTAGTCTTTCACGATGGCCGCCTTCGAGCGCTCGTCCCGGCAACGCCGAACGTCCGTGGCGTCGCCGCCGTAAGGGATGGCGATGATTTTGCGCCCCGCGAGTCTGAGCAGCGGCAGCTCGAAGAAGCGGAAGGGCGTCCAGCGGAAAAATCCGAGGTCGAAGTCGAGGACGAACACGTCGAAGTTCCTGAGCGCCCAGAAGAAACAGAGGTATGGCTCCAGCAGCGGGAAGAACGAGAGCCGCGAGAGCTTCGGGAAGAGTGTTTGCGACGTGTAATCGAAGTAGCTTTGATCGAGTATCTGGCAGGAGCCATAAGCGAAAGACGCCGTCGCGTATCCGCGTTTGCGCAGGGCTTCAGACCAATACTTGTTACTGATGACCGGGCTGATGCCGAAGAGAACGACCGGCCTCTTTTTATGACTGTACCTTCTCAAAGCCACACACGCCGCGACGGCCAGCGGCAGCGCCGCCGCGTTCACGAGCAGTCTCAAGGCGACCCACACCGCGAAGTTGGCGAGATTCGGAATCGTGCGCGTTACCAGGCGGCGATATATTCGTCTTAACATTAACCCTCCGGCACTCGCCCCGAAGAGAACCGGGGCGCGACGCGAACGCCTTTTCGGACTCGGCGTCGAGCGCGTCACTCAAGCACAGGCGTCTCCGCGTCACTTCATCGCAAACGTTTTCCGACCTCGCTTATGAAAACTGTACAACCTCGCTTATGAAAACTGCACGACCGTCCGGTGCAGAGCGTCGGCGTAGCCCTCGATGCGCTCGTCCTCGACGGGGCTGAGCACTGTGTTGAAGAGGCGCGGGACGAGATATTCCGCGTTCGGGCAGAGTCCTTCCGAGTAGTCCGCGTGGCCTTCGTAGTGCGGGCAGCGCACGGGGCAGCCCAGAGTGTAGGCCAGCGGCTCGCTGAAGATCGGGTAGCGGTAAGAGGGACTCGGCTGGAGGCCGAACGCGCCGTAGGGCATGAAGGAGGGCAGAAAGTAAGTGCCCCCGTTCTCGCGCAGCACGCGCATGAAATCCTCGTACTTGATCCCGCGCTCGTCGCCGCGGTAGACCGCTGCCCAGATGTGGTAGGCGGGCCAGTTCCCTTCGGGGACTCTCTGCGGGACGAGCCAGTCGCACTCTCTCACGGCGTCCGAGTAGAGGCGCGCCAGCTCGTGGTCGCGCCGGACGTAAGTCTTCGCCGGCTCCCACTGCGAGAGGGCCAGCGCGGCGATGAGGCCCGACATGGCGTAGTTCCAGGTGAGGCGGGCCGGCACGCGCCCGAAGTTCTTGTCCCTAGCCTTCTCGACGTACTCGTCCGTGTTGATGAGGAGGAAGCCGCCCTGGCCCGTGCTGAGCTGCTTGCGGTGGTTGAAGCTGAAGGCCCCGAAGTCGCCGAGCAGCCCGGCATACTTGCCCTTATGCGTGGCGAAGAGCGCGTGCGCGCAGTCCTCTATGACGGCTAAGCCGTGCCGCCGCGCGATGTCGAGAATCGCCTCGATGTCGCAGACGCTGCCGAACTCGTGCGTGCAGATGATGGCCTTCGTCCGCGGCGTGATGCGGCGCGCGACCGAGGCCGGGTCAATGTTGAAGGTGTCCGGCTCAACGTCTGCGAAGACGGGGACGGCGTTGTGGTACATCGTTGCCATGCCGCCGAAGACGACTATCGGGTCAACGATCACCTCGTCGCCGGGGCCGACGCCGACGGCCTGCAGCGCCAGGTGCAGAGCGCCCATGCAGGAGTTGGTGGCGACGACGCGCTTGGCCGGGTAGTCGCGGTTGATGACCTCGGTCAGCTCCGTGACCATCTTCTCCGAGGCGCTGTCCTGGTTCGCCTCAAGCCAGCGCCGAAGGTTCTCGAACTCCTGCGTCCCATACTGTCTCGTCGCCATTCAACACTCCCTAAAGGTTCGTCAGCCCGCGCGGGTCAACCGGCTTTCCTTCGCGCGCCGACAGCTCGACGGCGCGCAGCACGCGGAAGTTCTCATAGGCTTCCGCGAAGGAATTGAGCGGCGGCCCGCCGGACTCGATTGCCCGGACGAAGTCGGCGTATTGCAGCCCCAGGTCAATCACCTCCTGGCGGACGATAATCTCCCCGCGCTCGGACGCAAGGCCGTCGCCGTCCCTCCGGAAGATGTTTGTGCCGATGATGCTGCCCCCGCCGAGCCACAATTCTAAACTAAAATCATTAGGCCGGAAAGCACTTGCGGAGGCGAGCAGCTCGCCCATCGCCCCGCCCTCGAACTCCAGCGAGACCAGGAAAGTGTCGGCCCCCCAATCGTCGGCCAACTCGAAGCCGGTCGCGCGCGCGAAGACCGATTTGACTTCGCCTCCGACCCAGCGCAGGAGGTCGAGACAGTGTATGCCGCCGCCGTGCATGAACGGGTAGAGGCCCGGCGGGTACTCCAAGGCCCACGGCTTCTGCCTGCCGCGGACGGACGAGACGGCGTTGTAGATGTAGGTGCCGCGCAGGAACCTCAGCCCGCCGAGCTCGCCGTCCTCGACCATCCGCTTCGGAATCGAATACTGCTCGCGGAAGCGGCAGTTCATCCCGACCTGCAAGACCCTGCCGCTCGCGTCCAGCCCTTCACGAACCCGCCGAAACTCCTCGGCGGTGCGTCCCAGAGGCTTCTCGCAGAAGACGTGCTTGCCCGCGCCGAGCGCGCGGACGACGTAGTCGGCGTGCGTGCCGTCGGGCGAGCAGACGAAGACCAGTTTGACGGCGGCGTCCGACAGCGCGGCGTCGTAATCCGTCGTCGCGTGGGCGAAGCCGTACTGCTCTTTGAACTGCGCGGCGACGCCGCTGCTCCTCTCAGTGGAGCAGACGACGCGCAGGCGTGCGTCTTCGCGCGACGCCAGAACGTCGCAGTGCTTCCGGGCCATGTACCCGGTTCCGACCATGGCGATTCCGTATCTCACGCGGCGAACACCTTCGAGAAAGATTTGAGTTCAGGGTCGAAAGTTTTAACTTCGGAGGCGAACACTTCAACGGCGGCGAACACTTCACACGCCGACGCGGCCCGCCCGTTCTCCACGCCGACGCGGCCCGCCCGCCCTACACTTCGCACCGCCCCGCCCCACGCGTCGTCAAAGCCCTTCGGTCAGGAACTCGTCGCACACTTCGCCCATCGTGTAGGTGCGTCGCCCGCTCCTCTCAATGTGTTCGAGAAAGGCGGCAAAGAGCGTCCCCATGCCGGGGCCTTCGCGGTTGACGAAGTCTCGGAGTCGCTCCGGCTCCTGGTAGTGGCGCTTGTAGCTTTCGTAGTGCTCGTCGCTCGAAGTGTTCATGAAGACGTGCATCGGGTGAAAGTTCAGAACCTTAAGGCCCGGAGTCTCCAAGTCCAGGGCGCTGAGGTCAAACGGGCGGCGCAGAGAGATGTGCTTATCGTCAGACCAGTAGAAAGGGATCGAGGCGAGGCCCTCGAACCGGAGCACGGGATGAAGCCCCTCGTGCATATAGAGGAAGATGTTGGACTCGTAGCTCAGCCCGAACTCGACGTAGAGTTGCAGGATGTGCGAGGAGGCGAAGAGCGAGTGCGAGCGAGCGCCGCGCGCGCGCGGGTAGAGCTGCTTGAGGCTCTCGATGGGTTTGCGGAAGTCGCCCGCGGCATTATTGAAGTTCGGGTGCAGGCCCACTTCAAACTGCCCGCCTTCGAGTCCCGACAGAAGCTCCGACTCGTTCGTGGCGAAGAACGTCGCCTTGACGCCGCGCCGCCTCAGCATCTCGACTACGGGGCCGGCGACCTCGTCTCTGGCCCAGTCCATGTCGAGCGTGACGCAGACCACATCGGCATAACTCTTCAGACTCATGCCGCGCCCCCGTCCTCCACGGCCAGCCCGAAGCCGTCGCGCCCGAAGCCGTTGCCGTTATAGATCATGTACTTCCTCCCCTCGTGCGCGAAGACGTAAGGGTATTCCAAAGCCTCCGAGTCCCAGCCGGACTCCGAGACCCCGATGCCTGCCTCTGCGTCCAACCTCTCCCAAACGTAGCCGTCAGGCGACTCCGCGTAGCCGATCCTGTAACCGCGCCCCGCGTCGTGCCCGTACCAGGCCCGGTAAACACTTCCGTCCTTCAAGACGCACGCGCGCGAGATGTTTCTTTCTTCGGGCAGGAGGTCGAGGCAGACGCGCCCTTCGCGCCGCCAGTTGATGCCGTCCTCAGACTCTGCGTACTTGATGTGGTAGAAGGAGCGCAAGGCCCCTTCCGTCTCCTCCCACTTGAGGCCGGAGATGTACCACATGCGCCAGCGCCCTTCCGGTTCGCGCAGGACGAAGGGCGCGCTCGCCATCCACGGGTCGAAACGCCCGCGCGCGAGGATGGGCGCGGGCGAAACCTTCCTGAAGCTCAGGCCGCCGTCGAAGCTTTCGGCCAGCCCGACCGAGGCGTAGAACATCGGGGGCCGCAGGCCCGGATTCCAGCCGATGTAGTAGAGAAACAGCTTTCCTTCGGAGGCCACGATGGAAGAGGAGTGTGCGCCGTGGTCGTCGAAGTGGCCGAGCGGCCCGGGGCTGAGCACAGGCTCTTCCGACACGCGCAGCACCTCGCCCGGCGAGCGGATGTCGAACTCTGCGTAGCCGACGTGCGCGCGGTTTCCTCCGTCGCGCGTCGAGAAGTAGACGCGGTAGAGGCCGCCCCCCAAACTCAAGGGGACGGCGTTTGACGCGTGCGTCTGCATCCAGGGTCGGCGGCCCGCGGGCGAGAAGACGAGGCCGAGCTTGCGCCAACTCATCCCGGATACTCCCTCTGGCGCACCAAGAGCGTCCACTCGTAGAGCGGGTAGTCGTGCAGCAGCGAGACGTAGGGCGAGACCTCGCGCTTGCAGAAGTCGAAGAACATGAAGGGGTCGGCGTAGTAGAGGTTCTCCTGCTTCCAGTCAACGTAGGTGCTCAGCAGGTTGAAGGCGAACCCTTTGCGCGACATGGCGGCGAGGTTGCGGACAGACTCAAGAATGTGCTCCGTCCACGACTCGTCGGACGCGCCGAGCCTGACGTTAAACGTGCCGGAGACGAAAGAGTAGTCGGCCTCCTCCGTGACCTGCGCGCCGCGCACGAAGAGGGCGCGCGCGTCCGGGCCGACCGCCGCGCGCGCCGCCTCCAGCATCTTCTCGCTGATGTCGTAGCCGCGGTAGAGCGAGAGGCGCGGCGCGGGCAGACGGTCGAGGAAGCGGAACATCGCCGCGTAGCCGCAGCCGAGGTCGTTGACGGAGAAGCCTTCGCCCGCTACGCGCCGGTCAATCACCTGCGCCAGCTTCTCGAAGCGAAGGAGCTGGGAGGCCTCGTCCTTCCAGCCGACGCTCTTCGAGGCCTGGCCGTAGTTGCGCAGGTTCTCCTCGTAGAGGTCTGCGACGCCGCTCAGCGCCGCGGCGACCTCTGCCTTCTCTTCGCCCTTCCCGAAAGTTGTCTCGTCGGATTCGGAAGTCGTCTCGTCGGATGTCATGGCGCTCGCTGGTGGCCTCCTACATGTTGATCTGGTCGCTTGTGCGCGCGTCGGGCTTCGTCCGCTGGGCGACGTAGACTTCCTTGTCCTTCGCCGACTTCATAATGAGCGAGCCGGCCCCGATGACGCACGACTCGCCGATCGAGATGCTGTCGCGCGTGGTGGCGTTGACGCCGACGAAGCAGTAGGGGCCGACCGAGACGTGGCCGGAGATGACGACGTGCGAGGTGATGAAGCAGTGGTCGCCGATTGTGGAGTGGTGGCCGATGTGGTTGCCGCTCCACATCACCACGTCGTTGCCGATGCGGACGAAGGGCTGGATGGTGTTGTCCTCGAAGATGAAGCAGTTGTCGCCGACCGCCTCGCCCCAGTAGGTGCACTTCGAGCTGACGTAAGTGACAAGCTCGTAGCCCTTCTCCTTCGCCTCCGCATAGACCGAGGCGCGCACGCGGTTGAGCTTCTTGTAGCCGACGGCGACGAACATCTTGAACTCCGCGGGCGGGTAGTCGCGCGCCAGCGTCTCGAAGGGGACGACGGGCAGGCCCAGCAGCTCGCGCTCCTTGATGTGGCTCTCGCTGGCGGTGAACGCGACGACCTCGTGCGGGCTGTCGTTGGTCAGGTAGAAGTGGACGACCTGCGCGAAGCTGCCCGTGCCGAAGATGACGACCTTGCTGCCCATGCTCTTCACTCCTGTGCCTTCATCACTGCCCATGCTCTTTTACTCCTTCGGCTTCAGGGCCGAGAAAGGCGCGACGTAGAAGTTCGGGAAAGTCTCAAGCAGACGCTCGCGCGGCCACTCCAGAAGTGAAGCGTCCGTGAGCCGCGTGAAGTAGTCGTAGCGGCGCTCGGCGGCGGCCCACTTCCGCTTGAAGCGATAGACGCCGGTCTGCGTGACCCAGGTGCCGCCCCAGTTCCAGACATGGAAGCCGCGGCGCGAGGCCGCGGTCATGGCCTCGATGAGGATGAGCGAGAGCGGCTGGTAAGTCCTGAACTCGGCGGCGACCGCCGGGGTGAAATATTCGACCGTCCGGTTGAAGTAGAAGAGGAGCAGCCCGGCGACGACGAGGCCGTCACGGCGTGCGACGTAGAGGTCGAAGTCCCTGCCCGGCTCGAAGTGTTCGGGGACGAGGCGGAAGAAGTCGTCCGTTTTCGGCAGCCCGCCGATGGCGAGGATGTTCTCGCGGTGCATCTCGCGAAGGCGCGGGAGCTGCGCGTGGTCAACCTCTACGGTGACGCCTTCGCGCGCCGCCTTCGAGATATTGCGGCGGGCGCTCGCGTCTATCCGCGACGCGATCTCTTCCCTGTGGCCGGACGCGTAGGCGATGTCGGTGAACTGCCCGATGCGGTAGTCGGTCAGGTCGTGCGGCGGCGCGGGGCCGGGCCGCGCGGCGAAGGGGCTTTCGATGATCGTCGCCGAGGCGGTCGTCGCGCGCGAGGCGATCTCTCGGTACGCGCCGAGCAGCTCAGTGTAGGCGCGCTCGCCGTCGGCGACGATGCCGCCGTTGCTGCCGTAGTAGGGCAGCGAGTTGTAGATGCGCTGTCCCTCGCGCTCGGCGAACAAGAGCGGCAGGACGCCGCAGACCTCCCCGCCTTCGTAGGCCAGGAGGTACTCCTCGCGGCAGCCGAGCAGGGCCTTGAGGAACTCTTTGTACTTCGAGCCCTGGTAGAAGAGTGTTTCGGGCCGCCCCAGAAGGTAGCGGTCGTAGGCTTCCGCCGCGTCGGGCCGGAGTTGTTCGATTCTTATCGGGGCCACCTTTTCTTAACGTCCCTGCCCTTCACGCCGCCGGGTCGAAGATGCGCAGCCACCACTCGAAGCTCAAAAGCGACCAGATGAGCAGGCGGTGATTGACCTGCCCGCTGCTGTGCTCGTCGAGGGTCTTCGTGACGTACTCGCGGCGGACGAAGTCGAGTATCCTGGCCTTCGGGTCTTGCAACAGGTCGTTGATGTAGCGGATGCTCTCGCCGCGGAACCAGGAGGCGTCGGGCGCGGAGAAGCCCTGCTTGGCGCGCGAGATGATGTCGGGCGGGATGAGGCGCGACATCGCCTCGCGCAGCACGCGCTTGCCGTCGTGGTTCGGGTTCGCCTTGTACCTGAGCGCCTTGGCCGGCTCGTCCTCGTCAACGGTCGGAGCCTGCGTCAGGTTCTTCAGCTTGTAGTGCGGCGGGATGCGCAGCGCGAAGTCCACGAGGTCGTTGTCGAGGAAGGGCACGCGCGTCTCCAGAGAGTGGGCCATGCTCACCTTGTCTTCGACGACGAAGAGGCCGTGCAGGAAGGTCTTCAGCTCGAAGTAGAGCGAGGCGTTGATCCGGTCGTCAATGGTCTCGTAGGTCTGCGCGCCGCCGTCGAAGACGCGCCGGAACACGTCGAAGGGGCGAACCTCTTTGACGGCGGCGTAGGCCGCGGGCGCGAAGAAGCGTGCGCGATCCTCGTCCGGAATGAGCCGCTGCCAGTAGTCATAGTAGGCGCGGTAGTAGTCGCCCGAACCGTTCGTCCGCATCCCACGGTAGTAGCGCCACGGGTAGCCGGCGAAAAGCTCGTCGCCGCCGCCGCCCGAAAGCACTACCTTGACGAACTTGCCGGCGAGGCGCGCGATGTAATAGTTCGGATAACACTGGCCGACGCGCAGGTCTTCGAGGTGCCAGATGAGTTCGGGCAGCACATGCTCCATGTCGCCGGCGTGCATGACGATCTCGTAGTGCTCGGACTTGAAGTGGTTCGACATCAGCTCGGCGGCCGGCCTCTCGTCGAAGCTCAGCTCGAGGCCGGAGGCCGAGGAGAGGTCGAAGCCGCCGCAGAAGGTGTGCAGACGCGGGATGTGGCGCGCGGCGACCGCCGTGATCGAGCCGGAGTCCATCCCGCCGCTCAGGTAGGAGCCGACCGGCACGTCCGAGACGAGCTGCCGCGTCACCGCCTGCTCGAAGAGGCGGTACAGCTCCTCGGCGCACTCCTCGCGCGATCCCATCGAGTCGTCCGGGCGGAGGCAATAGTCCCAGTACCTCTGCTGGCGCACGGGCTGCGGCGCGGAGGCGTCGACCGTCATCGTGCAGCCGGCGGGGAGCAGATGGACTCCCTCGAAGAGCGTCTGCTCGCTGAAGATGTTCTGGAAGGTGAAATACTCGCTGAGCGCGGCGTGCGAGACCCGCGCCCGCACGGCCGGGTGCTTCAAGAGCGCCTTAATCTCGGAGGCGAAGACGAAGGCCCCGCCGCCGTGGTAGTAGTAGAGCGGCTTGACGCCGTAGCGGTCGCGCGCCAGAAACAAACGGCCGGCCGCGCGCGCCCCTTCGCCCTTCGGCCTGCGGTCGTAGATGGCGAAGGCGAACATCCCGTTGAAGCGCTCGACGCAGCGCTCGCCCCACTCCTCGTAGGCGTGGACGACGACCTCGCTGTCGGTCTTCGATTGGAAGCGGTGGCCGAGCGCCTGAAGCTCGACCTGCAACTCCTGAAAGTTATAGACCTCGCCGTTGTAGGTGATGATGATGTCGGCGGTCTCGTTCGCCATCGGCTGCCGCCCGGCGGGCGAGAGGTCGATGATGGCGAGGCGTCGGTGGCCGAGGCCGGCGGGGCCGTCGGTGTAGAAGCCGTCGCCGTCGGGGCCGCGGTGGGCGATGGAATCGGTCATCGCCCGGAGCAGGCCGGACGGCACCGCCTCGCCGTTCAGATTGTAGACGCCGGCGATTCCGCACATGTTGAACTACTCCCTGACGGCGCGCACGCTGAAGCCGCTCTCCTGGACGCCGAAATGGGTAACGGAAAGCCCGCCCTCCGCGCACCAGCGCCTGACCTCTTCCTCGGTCTGGCGGTGCGCGTAGCGCGGATGATACCAGTCGAAGTTGATATTGTGGTTGTGCTCGAACGAGAAGCTCTCGTTCCAGAAGAGCTTCATGAAGTGCCAGTAGATCAGGCGCTGCACGTCGTAGCGCCCGGCCTTGATGCCTAAGTACGGGATGTCTTCCGGCACGTCCACCTCGGCGTGCAGCTCGGCGAGCGACTTACCGAGGAGCGTCAGCGGGCGCAGCGCCTCCCAGGCCTCTTCCGGCGCGAGCGGCGCGACGACATCGCGGATGCAGTCGTCGGCGAACTCGCGGATCGGCCCCTTCTTCCGGTAGACGTAGAAGAGAATCTCGCCGCCGCGCTCCAGCAGCGGGACGAGCGCCTTTAGCGCCGCCTCGGTCGAGGGCGTGTGGTGCAGCACGCCCTGCGAGAAGATTGTGTCGAAGCTCCCCTCGCGGAAAGGGAGCTGCATGATGTCGGCCTGCACGAAGTCGGTTCCGGGGAACGAGCCGAGGTGCTGTCGCGCCGCGTCGACGGCAGCGGAGATGTCGGCCCCGACCCACTCGGCGCTGCCTCGGCCGCGCCAGGACTCGTCCATCCAGCAGCCGGTGCTGAAGCCCGACCCGCAGCCGGCGTCGAGGATGCGGCGGCGGCCGGCGAAGAACTCCCGCATCCGCTCAAGCGAGTCGAACCCGAAGTTCTCCGCGAGCCACTTCTGCCCGAAGGCGTAGGTCTCCGGCACGTGGAAGCTCTCGCGCGTCCACTTGTAGCCGAAGCTGCGCTCGGTCTGCCTCTGCCACTCGTCCTCTGTGAGCACGAAGCGCGGGATGCCGTTCGTGATCGCGTAGCTGCGCCCGCCTTCGCCGCGCAGCGAGCCTTCGACGACCTCGCCGCCCTCACTGCGGCTCGCCTCGACGCGCAGCCGCCCCTTCGAGACCGGGTCGACCAGAATTTCAAGCAGTGATTCGCGCACCGAAAACCTCCCTGAGTCCGTCCGTCACCTGCTGCTGCTCGTCCTCCGTCATCTGCGGGTAGAGGGGCAGCGTGATCGTCAGGCGGTCGGCGATGTACGAGTTCGGGAACTGCTCGGGACGCAGATTATACTTCGCGGCGTAGTAGCTCTGAAGCGCCGCCGCGTGAGTCCCCTGGCGCGTCGCGATGCCGTCATCCTCAAGCCGCCTCATCAGCTCGTTGCGCCGCTCGTGCAGCCGCTCGACGTTGGAGAGGCCCGGCGGCTCCGGCTGGAACAGGCAGACGTAAGCCTGGTAGCCGTGCACGTAGCCTTCGGGGACGTGCGGCGTCCTGAGCCACTCCACGTCTTTGAGAAGCTCGTCGTAGCGTGCTGCGAACGCGCGGCGCTGCGCCAGAATCCACTCGGCCCGCTCCATCTGCGCGCAGCCGAGCGCCCCCTGGATGTCGGTCATGCGGTAGTTGTAGCCGAGGCGGTCGAAGTCGGCCAGGAGGAAACTCCCCTTCCCCTTGTGGCGCGCGAGGTCGGAGCGCGAAGCCCCGTGGTCGCGCAGCGAGCGCGAGACCTCGATGAACTCTTCGCGGTTGGTCGTGAGCATGCCGCCCTCGCCCGTCGTGATGGACTTGCGCGGGTGGAAGCTGAAGCAGCCCATCTCGCCCAGAGTGCCCGCGTGCCGCCCTCGGTACCAGCCGCCGAAGGCGCACGCCGCGTCCTCAACCACCCAGAGTTTGCGGCGCGCGGCGACCTCAAGCAACGGCTCCATGTCGGCGCACAGGCCGAAGAGGTGGACGGGGATGATGCCCACGGTGCGCGGCGTGACGAGCGACTCAAGCTGCTCGACGCTGAGGTTGAAGGTGTCGAGGTCTACGTCGCAGAAGACGGGTCGCGCGCCCATGTACTCGACGACGTTGGGCGTCGCGACCCAGGTGAAGGCGGGCACGATGACCTCGTCGCCCGGCTTGAGGCCGAGGGCGGCGACGGCAACGTGCAGCGCCGTCGTGCAGGAGCTTGTGGCCGCAGAGAAGCGCGCGCCCGTGAAGGCCGAGAACGTCTCCTCGAACTTCCGGACGTAAGGCCCCTGCACGACCCAGCCGGTCTCCAGCGGCAACTGCACGGCGCGCATCTCCTCTTCGCCAAAGAGCGGCCTCGTTATCGGTATTGACTTCTTCATCGCCTTTGATCCCGCGCCGCCCTCACACGCTCTCGACCAGGGCCGCGCGCTGATCCGTCCGCCGCCACTCGACCACCGAGCGCAACCCCTCCCTCAAGTCCACGCGCGCGCGGAAGCCGAGCGCCTGCTCGGCGCGCTCCGTGCTCCCGACGCGGTGCGTGACGAACATCTGCTCCTGCGGCCTGTACTCCGGCTGGAGGTCTGAGCCGGTCAGGTCGAGGAGCATCCCGACCAGCTCGTTGATGGTCGTCTTGACGCCCATGCCGACGTTGAAGAACTCGTCCGTGGCGTCGCTCTTTAAGGCGAGGAGGTTGGCGCGCGCCACGTCCTCGACGTGGACGAAGTCGTAAGCCTGCGAGCCGTCGCCGAAGACGACCGGCGGAAGGCCCTGCTCAATTCGGTCGAGCACCTTCATGATGACGCTCACGTAAGTCCCCTTGTAGTCCATGCGCGGCCCGTAGATGTTCATGTAGCGCAGGCCGACGTAGTCGAGCTTGTGCTGCTCGTAGAAGGCGCGCAGGAACTGCTCGCCCGCGATCTTCGTCGCGCCGTACATCGTGCGATTGTTGAAGGGGTGATCCTCGGTCATCGGCGTAAAGACCGCGTCGCCGTAGACGGAGGCCGAGGAGGAGTAGACCAACTTCTTCACGCCCGCCGCCTGCGCCGCTTCAATCACGTTGAAGGTGCCGACGACGTTCACGTCCAAGGCCGCGCGTGGCAGGTGGACGCACTCGAAGAGCCAGAGCGCGGCGAGGTGGAAGACGTAATCGGTGCCCTCCATGAGCTGGCGCAGAAGCTCCAGGTCGGTGACGCTCCCCTCGACGACGCGGACGCGCGCGTCGCGCGTCGCCGCGGCGAGGTTGGCGCGCGTGCCGCGCACGAAGTTGTCGAGCACGACGATCTCGCCGACAGGCTCCGCGGTCAACTGATCCACAAGGTGCGAGCCGACGAAGCCCGCGCCGCCGATGACAAGTACCCGACTGTCCTTTAACATCTTTCGTCCATCCTCTGACTTTGATTTTTTACTCGGCTGACTTTGATTTCCACTCAGCCCGACGCGCCCGCGCCCGCGTCGGCCAGCTCGCGCGCGGCCTCGGCCACCTGCCAGCGCCCGTCCATGCGGACGAAGCCGTGAATCGAGCCGTGAATCGTGCCCCAACGGTAGTGGTCGTCGCCGGCTTCGGCGACGCTGAGCGCCTCGAACTGCAACGTCGAGTTGACGAGGTCAATGGCCGCGCCGTTCATGTGGCTCACCGCCGCGTCTATCGCGTAGCGCCGCGGGATGAGGGTCACGTTCAGGTCAACGAGAACCCTGTACCAGCCCGCCGACAGCTCGATGGGCGGCTGCCCGCGGTCAATACTATAGGAAGAGGTGACGCGCATGCCATCCAGCGTCGAGAGGCCGACGGAGATGACCGCGTCCTCAACGTCCTCCTTCACCTCCAGCGTCAGCGCGACGCGGACGGGCTGGCCGAAGTAGACCTGCTTGACGGGGTTGCCCTCGCGGTCGAACAGCTCCACCTTCCTGACCCAGGCCTCTCCCGTCCCGAAGTCGTGCGCGTCGTCGGGCACGACGCCCGTCTCGGCCACGTCGCCGCCGGCCATCAGGTATGTGTCAACCACTTCGTCGACGCCGCCGTCGCAGGTGACGCGGCCCGACTTCAAAAGCAGCGCGCGGCTACAGAGCGTCTTGATGGCCGCGACGTTGTGGCTGACGAAGATGACCGTCCGCCCCTGCCGCGTCACGTCCTGCATCTTGCCGAGGCAACGCTTCTGGAACGCGAGGTCGCCGACGGCGAGCACCTCGTCGACGACCAGGATGTCCGGCTCAAGATAGGCGGCGACGGCGAAGGCCAGGCGCACGTACATGCCGGAGGAGTAGCGCTTGACGGGCGTGTCGATGAACTTCTCCAGCTCGGAGAAGGCGACGATCTCGTCGAAACGGTTCCTGATCTCGGCCCGGCCCATGCCGAGGATCGCGCCGTTCAGGAAGATGTTCTCGCGCCCCGTCAGCTCCGGGTGGAAGCCCGTGCCGACTTCGAGCAGAGAGCCGACGCGCCCGTACAGCTCCACGCGCCCCGCGCTCGGCTCCGTGATGCGCGACAGAATCTTCAGGAGCGTACTCTTGCCCGCGCCGTTGCGCCCGATGAGGCCAACCACCTCGCCCGGCGCGACGCGGAAGGTCACGTCCTTGAGCGCCCACAGCGTCTCGCCCGACGCCGCGCCGCCGCGCCGCAGACGCCTGAGCGGCGCGCGCAGAGCCCCGCCGAGCGCCTCGCGCAGCGTCGTGTAAGATTCCTGAAGCGCGCCGAGCTGATAATGCTTGCTCAAGGCTTCGACCTTGATCATCGAGTCCATCGCTCTTCGACCGACGGCGGACGCCTCAGACGATGTCCGCGAAACTCTTCTCCATGCGGCTGAAGGCCCAGGAGGCGTAGGCCAGAAACGCCAGCGTGATGATGGCCGACAGCGCGAGGCCCGTCCAATCGAACGCCCTGCGCCCGAAGGCCGCCGCGCGGAAGCCGTCAATGATGCCCGTCATCGGGTTCAGCCTGAGCAGCCAGCGCCAGCGCTCGGGCACGAAGGTCGGCGGATAGATGACGGGCGAGGCGAACATCCACATCTGTAAAAGGAACGGCAGCACGTAGCGTATGTCTCGGTACTTCACGTTCAGCGCCGAGAGCCACATCCCCATCGCCAGCGCGAAGAGCGTGACGAGCAGGACGAGCGGCGGCAGCATCAGCACGCCCCACGTCAGGCCCACGCCGTAGTAGGCCGCCAGCACCGCCAGCGCCACGAGCGAGATGCCGAAATCCACCAGCCCCGCGCCGAGCGCCGCGCACGGGATGATGACGCGCGGGAAGTAGACCTTCGTGATCAGGTTCGCGTTGCCGACGAGGCTGTTGCCGCTGTTGGTGACGGCGTTCGAGAAGAACATCCACGGCAGGAGGCCGGCGAAGGCGAAGACCGGGTAGGGCACGTCCACCTGCTCACGGATGCCCGCCAGCACTCCGAAGAAGAGCGTGAAGACGAGCGTCGTGAAGAGCGGCTGGATGACTACCCAGGCGACGCCGAGGAGCGTCTGCTTGTAGCGCACCTTGAGGTCGCGCCAGATCAGAAAGTAGAGCAGCTCCCTGTGCGCCCAAATCTCGCGGAGGTTGATGGCCGCCCAGCTCTTCCCGGCCTCGATTGTTACCAGAGGCTTGTCGGGCAGGTGCGGCGGCACGCGGCGCGGCGCGTCGGCGTCCGGCGCGGGGCCGACCGTCCCCAGAGTCGGCGCGTTTTCCCCTGTGGTGGAGTTCATCAATTCTGTTTCCGCGGGAGACGAGCACGTGTGACCGGCGTGAAGTCCGAGCGCGCGAGAGGCGCGGCGGACTTTGTCCGCACGCCCGTGTCGGCGCGGCCAAGCCGGCCGCGCGCTCAGGCCGCGAGCCGCTTGAATTCCGACTCCCGGTCGTGGAACTCCTGCTGCCAAAGCTCCAGGCTGAGCATCCCCCACAGCTTCCTGCCGAACTTCGGCTCCCTCTCCGACTCCTCCATGACGAGCCGGTTATTGACGAGGTCGCGGCTCAGAGACTTCGACGAGCCTAAGATGTCGCGCACGAAGTCGCGCGCCTCGCCGCACGCCCACTCCACGAAGGGCACGGGGAAGCCCATCTTGTCCTTCCGCCCGGCGATGGCCGGGGGCAAGAGCGCGCGCGTCGCGTTCTTGAGCACCTGCTTCATCGCGCCGTCTTTGAACTTGATGTTGGCGGGGATGGTCGCGGCCAGCTCGACGAGCGGGTGGTCGAGGAAAGGCACGCGCGACTCGAGGCCGTGCGCCATGCTGACGCGATCCTCCACCTGCAAGAGCGCCGGCAGAAGGGTTTTGAAATCGAAGTGGGTCATCCGGTCGAAGTAAGATTCTTTTTGTACGTTATCACAGTCGAAAATAGTTTTAAAAGTCTCGAAGGGCGAGTAGTCGCCGAGCACCTCCCAGTTGATCTCGTCGCCGAGCGAGGGCGCGCGGTTGATGAGACGGAAGTAGCGCCTGTCCATGCTCTCGAACAGCCCCTCGCGCCAGAACTCCTGCATCACCGCCTTGTAGTTCCGCAGCGCCGTCAGGTTCGGGATGATGGACTCATAGGTGACGATATAATTGCCGTTATTGATCGTGCCGTCAATCGCGGCCTTGATGCACTGCTCGAAGTAGGCGATGAGGTAGCGGACGTAGCCGCCGAAGATTTCGTCGCCGCCCTGACCGCCGAGCACGACCTTGCGATGGCGCGCGGCCAACTGCGAGACCATGTACTGCGGGAACGACCCCGGCCCGGCCACCGGGTAGTCGAGGTGGTAGATGACCTTTCGGATATGGTCGGTGAAGTCGCGCGCGGTAATGTCAATCTCGTGGAGGCCGAAGCCGCGCTCGGCGGCGAGCAGGCGCGCATACTCGCTCTCGTCGTAGTCGGGGCTGAAGGAGAACTTGCCCGTGAAGCCGAGGAACTCATCCTCCGACTGCGCGCTGGCGAGCGCGGCAACGATGCTCGAATCCAGCCCGCCGCTCAGGTAAGCGCCCACGGGAACGTCGGCGCGCAGGTGCAGGCGGACGGACTCGGAGAGAAGCTCTCGGAGCCGCTCCTCGAAATAGTTCGCCGTGTGGTCGAGGTCGAGCTCGTAGTAGACCTCCCAGTAACGCCGCGCTTCGACCGCTCCGGCGGCGACGCGCAGGACGTGGCCCGGCGCGAGTTCCGAGACGCCTTTGAAGAGCGTCTTCGTGCCGAGGCAGAACTGGAAGGAGAGGTAGTCCTTGAAGCCTTCGAGGTCGGTCTCGACGCGCCCGACGAAGGGGAGCAGCGCCTTCACCTCGGAGGCGAAGTAGAAGACGCCGCCCGCGACCGAATAGTAGAAGGGCTTGATGCCGAAGCGGTCGCGCGCGCAGAAGAGGGTCTGGCTCTGCTCGTCCCAGAGCGCGAAGGCGAACATGCCGCGGAAGCGTTTGACGCAGTCCGGCCCCCACTTGCGATAGGCCAGAAGGACGACCTCCGTGTCCGAAGTCGTGATGAAGTTCTCCTCGCCCAGCTCCTCGCGCAGCTCGATGTAGTTATACATCTCGCCGTTGTAGGTGATCCAGTCGCCGGCGCGGCTGCTCATCGGCTGCTCGCCGGTGGTGAGGTCAATGATGCTCAGGCGTCTGTGTGCGAAGCCGGCGCGCGCGCTCGCGTGCCGCCAGGTTCCGCAGCCGTCCGGGCCGCGGTGGCGCAGCAGCTCGTTCATCACGCCGAGGCGGCGTTCGAGTTCCGGAATCGGCTCTGACAGAAGGCTCACAGCGCCCGCGATACCACACATCTCGATTCCCTTTCGGCGCGACCGACGCGCGCCCTGCGTCCGGCTCGTCCGCACGGCGCGCGGCGCGGCTCATTGGCCCGACGCGACCGCTCGTCGCGCCGCGGCACGCGCCGGCTAGTTCAGGCCGGCGTACAGCTCAAGAAACTTTTGGCCCTCGATGTCCCAATTGAACTGCCGCGCGGCCTCAAGGGCTTTGCGCCGCAGCGCCGCGAACCGCTCGGAGTCGTCAAACATACCGCGGATCGCCTGCGCCATCGAGCGCGGGTCGCGCGGGTCGAAGAGCGCGCCGCACTCGTATGTCTCGACGAACCAGCGCAGGAAGGGCAGGTCGCTCAAGGCCAGCGGCAAACCGCCCATGAGGTAATCGCTCAGGCGATTGGGCGAGCAGTTGGTCTCGTTGACGGCGACCGGCTTCTGCGTAACGAGTCCGATGTCTGCGCCGACGACGAGCGCCGGAACCTGCTCGCGCGGCACGAGGCCGAGGAAGGCCACGCGCTGCCCCAACTTCAACTGATTGATGCGCTCCTCCAGACGCTCGCGCACGTCGCCGTCGCCCAAAACCGCCAGGACGTAATTCTCCGGCAGCAGCGAGAGTGCTTCAATCAACTCAAACGCCCCCCTCTGCTCGGCCACGTAACCCAGATATAAAAGGACGCAGCCGCCTTCGCGCGGCAGCGAGACACGCTCGGCCAGTCTGGCCCGTCCGGACTCGCGCCGAGCCGTGTGGTCTTCAAAGGGCGCGGTATTGTAAATCACACGGATGTCGCCGACGCCGTAAAACTTCCTGATCTCGTCGGCGAGGTACTGGTTGACCGTGATGATGATGTCGGGCGCGCGGATGTCTGCGCGCTCCCGCTCGTACCAGAAGCGCGCCGAAGGCTTCATGCCGACCTGGAACGGGAAGAACTCGTGCGCGTCGTAAACCAGACTCGCGCCCGATTCCTCGGCCAGCTGTCGCCCGAGGCGCAGCATCGGCAGGTCGTGGACGTGTATGATGTCTGGCCGCGCCGCGCGCACCTCGCGCGCAAACGCCGCTTCCTGAAGGAGCAGGCCGTAACGAACCAGCCTCTCCTCGAAGACCTTCGTGACGACCCGCTTGAACCTCAGCGCGCCGGACTTCGGTGGCCGAGGACTTGCGGCGTCGGCGGGCCGCGCGGGAGAAGCCGGAGTGCCGGGCGCGTCGGAAGAAGTCGAAGGGCCGGGCGTCGGCGTCTCGCGCGCGAGCTGACGCTCATATTCGTCGCTCACGAGCCGGAAGGCTTTCCGCCAGGAGCGAGTCGCCAGAACCTTCAGCATCGCGCGGCGCGAGTGGAGGGCTGGCGGCACGTAGTGAACGCGGAAGCCGCCGACACTCTCCTCCCGGCGTTCGGCGGGACGTGCGGGCAGAAAGAGGCTCACGGCGTAGCCGGCCTCGCTGAGGCTCGCGGCCTCGTTCACAATCCTCGTGTCTACAAGGCTCTCGTCGTTTGAGAGCATACAGACTCGTTTACTCATCGGCACTGATCACGGCGTGAAAGCCGGGCCGGGGGCGCGCTTTCAACGTGAAAGCCGCGCCGCACGCGCTATCGGCCTGACGGCGGCTCGGCCAGACGGGCCACGATGCGCTGCGCTGCCTGCCCGTCGCCGAAGAGCGAAGGGGGAGGCCCTTCGGGCCACGCCCGACCCCTGACGGCGTCCAGAATCTGCTCCCGGTTCGCGCCCGCGACGACGTTCCAGCCGGCCTCGACCGTCTCAACCCACTCGGTCTCAGGGCGCAGCGTGACGCAGGGCACGCCGAAGAAGTAGGCCTCCTTCTGCACGCCGCCGGAGTCGGTCAGGATCAGGCGCGCGTTCTGCTCAAGGGCTAGCATGTCGAGGTAGCCGACCGGGTCAATCATCCTGAGCGTGCCGGCGTCAGCGCCGGACTGCGCGCCGGACTGCGTGCCGGACTGTGCGCCGCGCGTGACGCCGAACTCTTCGAGCCGCGCGCGCGTGCGCGGGTGAACCGGGAAGACGACCGTCTCGCCCGCATCGGCGAGCGCGCGAAACAGCTCGCGCATCTTTTCCGGGTCGTCTGTGTTGTAGGGCCTGTGG
>JALZHC010000001.1:0-1807 GCA_030914105.1 Acidobacteriota bacterium | reverse complement strand
AACTGGAGCGTGGCGTCGAGCATCGTGTCGCCCGCGAGGTGCACGCCTGAGCGAATGCCTTCGCGCGCGAGGTTTCTGACGGCGGTCTCGGTCGGGCAGAAGAGGAGGTCGGAGCAGTGATCGGCGAGCACGCGGTTGACCTCTTCCGGCATCTCGCGGTTGAAGGAGCGCAGGCCCGCCTCGATGTGCGCCAGGCCGAGGCCGAGCTTAACGGCGGCGAGCGCGCCGGCGAGCGTCGAGTTGGTGTCGCCGTAGACGAGCACGCGTTCGGGCCGCTCGGCGAGCATGACCTCTTCGAGTCCTTCGAGCATCCGCGCCGTCTGCTGGCCGTGCGTGCCGGAGCCGACGCCGAGGTTCACGTCGGGTTCGGCGAGGCCCATCTCGTCGAAGAATATTCTCGACATCCCGTAGTCGTAATGCTGACCCGTGTGGACGAGAACCTCCCTGTGGCCGGCCTCGCGCAAGGCGCGGCTCACGGGAGCGGCTTTGACGAACTGCGGCCTGGCCCCGACGACGGTCAGAACTTTCAAAGCTCACACAGACCTGCCGGCGTAGAAGTCGGCGACGGCCCCGACGACCGTCGCCATCATCTCGGCGGTCAGCTCAGGGTAGATGGGAAGGGCCAGAGTCTCGGCGGCGGCGCGCTCGCTTTCGGGGAAGTCGCCGGCCCGGTTGCCGAGGTTCGCGAAGCACTCCTGCTCATGCATCGGGACGGGGTAGTAAATCTCCGTGCCGATCTTGCGCGCCTTGAGGAAGGCCATCAGCTCGTCGCGGCGGTCGCCGCGGATGACGAACTGGTTGTAGATGTGTCGGCGTTCGGGAGCCTCGAAGGGCAGCACGACTCCGGCCACGCCCGCGAGCGGCGAACCCTTCCCGGCGGCGACGGGCGACTGCGCGTCCGTGTTGACGCTCAGCTCGGCCTCGTTGAAGAGGTCGCGGTAGCGCGCGGCGTTGCGCTGGCGGGCCTCAGTCCAGCCGTCAAGATACTTCAGCTTCACGCGCAGCACCGCGGCCTGGATGGCGTCGAGCCGGAAGTTGCCGCCGACGACCTTGTTGTAATACTTCGGTCGGTAGCCGTGGTTTCGGAGCAGCTTCACGCGGTCGGCCAGCTCAGGGTCGTTCGCCGTCACCATGCCGCCGTCGCCGAAGCCGCCGAGGTTCTTCGAGGGGAAGAAGCTGAAGCAGCCGAAGTGGCCGATGGAGCCTGCGCGACGGCCCTTGTACTCCGAGCCGATGGCCTGCGCGGCGTCCTCGATGACCGTGAGGTTGTGGCGGCTCGCCAACTCCATGATCGGATCCATGTCGGCCATCTGGCCGTAGAGGTGGACGGGGATGATGGCGCGCGTGCGCTCGGTGATGGCGGCTTCGAGCGCCGACGGCTCGACGTTGTAGGTGAGCGGGTCAACGTCAACGAAGACGGGCTTCGCGCCGAGACGCGCGACCGCTCCGGCGGTGGCAAAGAAGGTGTAGGTCGGCGTGATGACTTCGTCGCCGGGCTTGAGGTCAATCGCCATCAGGGCGACGAGCAGCGCGTCGGAGCCGGAAGAGACGCCGATGCCGTACTCGCAACTGGAGTAGGCTGCGACCTCGCGCTCCAGCGCCTCGACTTCGGGGCCGAGGATGAAGTGCTGCGACTCCATGACGCGGTCAACGGCCTCGCGCACTTCATCGCGGATTGTGGCGTACTGCGCCTTCAGGTCGAGCAGCGGCACGGGGCGGGCCTGCGAGCCGGCTTCGACGGTTGTGGCTTCTGTTTTCACGATTGCTTCAACTCCGTGTATGACTTGATGAAAGCCTGTTTGAGAAC
>JALZHC010000452.1 GCA_030914105.1 Acidobacteriota bacterium | reverse complement strand
CCGTCGCGGCTGTGGACGGCGAGCGAGACGGAGAACTGCCCTCGCGCGAGCCAGCAGTTGAAGGCGAAGCTGACCTCGACCGTATCGCCGCGCCGCAGAGCGCCCAGGTCTATCTGCTGCTCCTTCGTGTTCGTGCCGTAGGCGTGGACGCCTCGGTGGTCTGTGATGAGGAAGCCGACGACGGCGTCGTCCGCCGGGCGAGAGAAGCGCGCGCGCACGCGCACCGTGAGCGGCGCTCCCGTCTCGACTATCTCGGCGGGGCGGCGCGCGGCGTCGAGCAGCTCGGCGCTGACGATCTCTGCCGTGCCGTCGCCGTGGCGGTATGTGTAGCGCAGCGGCGCGCGCGTCTCCGCGTCCGCCGCGGCGTCGGCGTCGGCATCGGCAGTTTCGGAGCGCGCCGACTCGTCCTCGTAAGCCTGCTCGCGCTCCATGACGATGCGCTGGTAGTGGTGGAGCACGTCCGCGGGCACGCCGTCGCTGATGACGCGACCGGCGCCGAGCAGGATGGCGCGCGAGCAGAGTGCGAGCACCGCCGCCGCGTCGTGCGAGACGAAGAGGACGGTCGCGCCGCGCTCCTGAAGCTCGCGTATGCGGCGCAGGCAGCGGTGCTGGAAGACCGCGTCGCCGACGGCGAGCGCCTCGTCTATGACGAGGATGTCCGGCTCGACGCTGGCGGCGACGGCGAAGGCGAGGCGGACGAACATTCCCGAAGAGTAGGTCTTGACGGGCTGGTAGATGAACGGCCCGATCTCTGCGAAGCGCTCGACGGCGGGGAAGATGCGCTCGGCCTCGCGGCGCGAGAAGCCCATCAGCGCGGCGTTCATGAAGACGTTCTCGACGCCCGTGCCTTCGGGGTCGAAGCCCGCGCCGAGTTCGAGCAGAGCCGCGATGCGCCCTTCGCGCCAGACGCTCCCTGCGGTCGGCTCTAAAGTCCCGGCGATGATCTGTAAGAGCGTCGACTTGCCGCAGCCGTTCGGCCCGATGATGCCTGTGGTCGTGCCGGCCTCGATCTCGAAGTTGATGTCGCGCAGCGCCCAGAACTCGCGGTGACGCTTCACGCGCCCGCGCGTCAGAGACTCGGTCAGACGGTCGCCCGGACGCCGGTAAATGCGGTACTGCTTCGACACTTTCTCAACGCGCAAGGCCACACCCATGCGCGCAATTTAACAGAGGACGGAAGGCTAATGCCAGAAGAGCCGCGGGACTGATTGCTGCTACAATGCGCACCATGATCTCGGCACAGACGGCGCGGCGCGCGGTGTGGCGACCACTGCTTGAGCTTCCGCGGCGGCTCGACCTGATCTGGCCTCTGGCGCGGCGGATGATCGTGGCGCGCTACCGCGGCTCCGTGCTGGGCCTGCTGTGGGCGCTTTTGACGCCGGCGGTGATGATCGCCGTCTTCACGTTCCTCTTCGCCGGGGTCTTCAACGCGCGCTTCGTCGCGGGCGGCACGCCCTGGGACTACGCGCTCTATCTCTTCTGCGGGCTGCTGCCGTGGGCCGCGTTTCAGGAGTCTCTGCAACAGTCGGCGGGCGTCGTCGTCGCGCACGCGAACCTCGTGAAGCGCGTCGTCTTCCCGCTCGAAGTGCTGCCGGTCGCGCAGGCGTTGGCGGCCCTGGCGAACCAGTTGTTCGGGACTGCGGCGCTGCTGGTCGCGGCGCTCGTCATCCGCCGCGAGCTTCACGCGAGCGTTCTCTGGCTGCCCGTGCTGCTCGTGCCGCAACTTCTTCTGAGCCTGGGCGGCGCGTGGCTGGTCGCCTCGCTCGGCGTCTTCCTGCGCGACACGGCGCAGGCGCTCGCGCTCGTCCTCATGGCCTGGATGTACCTGACGCCGATCATCTACCCCGAACAGGTCGTGCCCGCGCGCTTCCGCCCCTGGCTCGAACTCAACCCCTTCACGCCGCTTGTGCGCAGCTACCGACGCATCATGCTCGAAGGCTTGCCGCCCGACTTCGCCGGCCTCGCATACCTCGCCGCCGTCGCGCTCGCGGCCTTCGTCCTCGGCTACTGGTGGTTCGCGCGCACGCGCAAGAATTTTGCGGACGTAATTTGAAAGCCGTAAATCGTCAATCGTAAATCGTGGATAGTTACCGGGTGCTCGCGGCTTGGGCGGCGGACATCCCGGCAGAGGCCGCGATGGCGGTTTACTATTCACGATTTACGATTGACGATTTACGTCTTCATTTGGCATAAGAGTCTTTCGACGACCCCGCGCGCTGGAACCCACGGCAGAGACTCGCCGAGGAGCACGCCGGAAGCTACACAGCATGGCGAAGACCACGCGGCAATATCTCAGCAGGCTCGGCCTGCACCTGCAACGCGCCAAGCAGCGCGTCAAGCAGAGCGGCTTCTCGAACTTCGGCGAGGAGCAGATTCTCGAACGACTCACTCAAGAACTCTTGCCTGACGGAGCCGACCGCACGGTCGTTGACATCGGCGCGGGCGACGGCGTGCGCGGCTCGAACACCTACGCGCTCTTCCGCGCGGGCTGGCACGGCCTCGGCGTCGAGGCGGACGCGCGCCGCGCCGCGCGCCTCGCGCGCGCCTACAAGAGCCTGCCCGGCGTCGAAGCCGTCCACGCGCTCGTCACCCCGGAGAACGTCGTCGGGCTTTTGAGAGAGCACAAAGTCCCGCGCGGCTTCGGCGTGCTCAGTCTCGACATAGACAGCTACGACTACTTCGTGCTCGAACGGGTTCTCGCACTTTTCCGCCCGCGCGTCGTCGTCACCGAGATCAACGAGAAGATTCCGCCGCCCGTCCGCTTCGTCGTCCGCTACGACCCGCACTTCCGACTCCAGCACCACTTCTTCGGCTACAGCATCTCCAGCCTCGAAGAACTCTGCGCGCGTCACGATTACGCGCTCCTCGAACTCGAATACAACAACGCCTTCATCGCCCCGCGCGAGCTGTGCGTCGGCGCGCGCACGCTCGACGCCTCGACGGCCTACCGCCGCGGCTATCTCGAACGCCCAGACCGGCGCGAGCGCTTCCCCAAGAATCAGGACATGGAGGCGCTGCACGCTTTGAAGCCCGCCGAGGCCGTCCGCTTTCTCGAACGCTTCTTTGCGCGCCACAAGGGCAAGTTCGAGCTGAGCCTCGCCGGGGCGGCGGAGCCGGTCGGGGCGTTTAAGGCGTAGACGGACGGCTGGATTGACAGCGCCCTGTGCTTTAGGCTTCGGGGCGAGAGGGGATAGATAGACATGAAGACTCTCCGGGCCGCCGCCATCTGCCTCGCCTATGCTTGTCTCACGCACGCACAAGTGGCCGCCGACAATCCGCCGCACGGACTCTTGATCCTCGAGCTGAGGTGGTCGAAGGCGACCATTTACCCCGCCGCGCCGCCGTCCTCCCCGCCCAGCGGCGATTGGGAATCGGCACGCCCGCACGCCGCCCCTGATTCGGGCGGAGGCGTCACCACCCCCTCGCCCATCACCGGCACCATCGCCGGCAAGCGCGGAGCCGTCCGCTCCAACTACCTCTACACTTTGAAGGTGAAGAACGTCGGGGCGAAGGCGATACAGGCGGTCTACTGGGACTATGTCAGCACCGACGCTTCCGGCGCGACGGAGTTGGGACGGCGCGCCATCATCGACTATCAGAAGATTAAACCCGGCGAGTCAGCGACCTTGAACGCGCAGTACCCGTCCCCGCCCACAGACCTTCTCAAGGCGCAAGAGGCCGGAGGCGGCGACGCCTCGCCGACGCGCGAGCACGCGGAAATCAAGTGCGTCCTCTACGCCGACGCCACGACCTGGGAGAACCCGAAGGCCGACGGAAACGAGTGCGCAGAGTTGCGAAAGATAGACAAGCAGGTGAAGGCCGACGCGCGCCGCCGCCGCCGCTGACGCCGCCGCCCGCCTCCGACACTCCTTCGCGCACACACAAAGGCAAGACCGGGCTGAGCGTCGCCGCACAACGGAACTCACTTGACCGCCAGTGAGCTTCTCTCGTGCATACTTATGGCAGTCGTCTTTCGCCTAAACGACCTTCTCCTCATTCAGAATCACCACGGCCCCCATCATCCACCAGACCAGCAGCGCGACCTCGGAGTCGCCAAAGTTGTAGTTGACGAGCGAGCTTGCGAGGAAGCCGGCGAGCGCGCCCGCTAGCCCTAGCGCGAGGCCGTGCGCGCCGGCGTCTCCGGTCTCGCGCCACATCCTCTGCGCGCGCAGGGCCAGCTTCCAGAAGACGTACATCAGCCAGAGCCAGAAGAGGAGCGCGGGCAGGCCGCGGTCGAAGGCGAGCTGGAGGGGCGTCGAGTGCGCG
>JALZHC010000451.1 GCA_030914105.1 Acidobacteriota bacterium | reverse complement strand
GTTGAGAATCTGGCGCACGGTGGCGAGGTCTTGATAGGGGATGGTCAGGTCGTCAACGACGAAGGCGATGACGCGCCGGACATCCTTGGCCGAAAGCTCGCGCTCGGCGGCGCGCGCGCTCTCCGGGAGCGACGCGTCGGGGCGCGCGCGCTCGGCGCGGACTCCCGTGTCGAGTCCGACGAACTCCATGAACTTCAACTCCTGCCGATGGCCGTTCTCGTAGACCTCGAAGTCGGAGAGCTTGAGGTCGGGGACGAGCCGGTCGCTCTTGTCCGTGACGACCACGTCGGTCTGGACGAGCGCGGAGGTGATGCGGACGACCTCTTCATCCGGCTGCTGCGGCGTCGAAGGCTTCGTCGCGACGGTCTGGGCGACGCCCGTGTACGGGACGAGGCATAACAGGAGAAGGGCGAGAGCTTTTCTCATGGCGGTAAGTTCCCCTTTTAAGTTTGCGGAAAGTCAGCCGGGCAAGAGGGCGTCCAAAGAAAAGTAAGGGCGTCCAAGAATTTGTCGCGCGGATTATAGAACAGCGGTGGCGGAAATCCGAGCCTTCTGACGGGGTAACGAGAAAGCCGGCCTGCCCTGTCAGGTTCGTCGAAGGGCAGGCCGGCTGAAAGTCCGAAGGGTAGAAGGCTTCGGCCTTAAGACCTGCCGCGTAGCTGCGTGACGGTCGAGCGCACCTGCTCGGCGTCGGGCGCTTTGGGCGACTGCTTGAGGTAGAGTTCAAGCTCGTCGGCGGCCTTCTTGTATTCGCGCCGCGACCAGTAGATGCCGCCGAGGTAATAATGCGCGCGGCCCGCGGGGTCGCCGCCGAGCTTGATGGACTGCTGAAACTCGCGCTCGGCCTCGGCGCGACGCGCCAGCGTCTCGGCGTCGTCCGCGCCCTTCTGCCCGATGAGCGCGATGCCGAGGTAGTAGTGGAGCGGCGCGCTCTGGCCCATCCGCTTGGCGGCGCGACGCAGGTGCTTCTCGGCCTCGGCGTGGCTCCGCTTTTCGAGCAGCGCGACGCCGTAGTCGAACTGAACCTGCGGGTCTTCGGGCAGAAGCTTCTCGGCGGCCTTCAGCTCCTCGACGGCGCGGTCGAGCTGGCCCGACTTGAGGTAGAGCGCGCCGAGTTCTTCGTGCGCGAGTCCGAACTGCGGGTACTGCGCGACGGCCTCGGAGAGAAGCGACGCGGCCTTGTCGTTCTCACCCTTGTGCTCGGCCTCGCGCGCCTTGTTGTAGAGTTCGAGCGCGGGCTTCGGCACGCCGGCGAGCGCGGCACTGACGACGCCGGCGCGCGCGTCGTCGTCGCTCTCCCTGCGCTTCGGCTGGAGGTAGACCTGGAGCGTGTAGGGCTTCGAGATCGGCGGCGCGGTCACGCCGCGTACCATGCTGCCGACCTCCGGCTCGATGTAGACGGACTCGCGGACGGTCTCGAAGTCTTCGCCGCCCTCGATGACGACCGTGTAGGAGCCGGCCACCAGCGAGCCGAAGCTGAACGTGCCGTTCGAGTCGGTGTAGAGCGAGAGGTCGCCCGACTGGCTGCTCTGGAGCCTGACCTTCAGGCGCACGTCGGCGCGCTGGCCCGAAGGGAAGACGATGCGGCCCTGGATGACGTGCCTGCCGCCCGTCCCCGTGTCGTCGGTGCCGACCTGCGCGCGCGCCGCAGAGCAGCAGAACAGGACGGCGAGCGCGGCACAGAGCACGAGGCGCGCGCGACAGCGGGACGCGGAAGAGAGCGGGAGACGACCGGCGCACAGAAACATCACGACCTACTCCTTTCGAGAAGACTTGAAGGCGACGGGGAGCGGCGAACTGTAACCCGGAGGAGGAAGATTAGCACAAGAAAGAACGGGGAGGGACATGAAATTTCATGTCCCTCCCCACAAAACCTTTCACGCGCCGCCCGCGAGCAGCGCATGAAAGCAGCCAGTCTTAGAACTGGAACTTCACGCCGAGGCGCAAAGCCGACGGGAACTGGAAGATCGTCCCCGTGCCGAAGAACGGGTTGTTGACCGGCGGGATGCCGGACGCGCCGCTGTTAATCTGGAAGGTCGTGTCCTGGCGGATCGCCTTCTGGTTGTTGGTCAGGTTGAACCAGTCGAGCTGTAGACGAAGCTGACGGTTCTCGCCGAGCTGGATCGGGTAGTACGCGCCGAAGTCGAGGTTCCAGGTCGTCGGCGTGCGGTTGCTGCCCGTGATCGGATTGATGGCCGTGCCGCGCGGGACGGCGAAGCCCTCGTTGTTGCCGTAGACCGGGTGCGGGATGAGCTGGTCGAACGGGATGCCCGACTGAGCGCGGAACGACAGGCTCGTCAGCAGCTTGAACGGCCACTTGTAGGTGCCGTCAACCTTGAGCTGGTGCGGGCGGTCGTTCGGCAGCCTGCCGTAGGTGTTCTTGAGCAGGCTGACGAGGTCGAACAAGCTGGTGATGTTCGGGTCAGACTGGCCGTTGTCGTTGCGGAACAGCCCCTCGTAGTTGCCGGTCAGGCTGGAGAAGACGTAGGACGAGATCAACTGCCAGTTCTCGCTGAAGCGCTTGGTGGCGGTGAACTCGAGCGCGCGGTAGTAGCGGCGCGCGTGGCCGAAGCAGCCAATCGTGGGATCGCCGCAGGCCTTGTCTTCCGTCGTCTCGCCGCTGCCGCGGCGGCCCGGGTTGAAGATGAAGTAGGTGTTGCCGTCGTCGAACGAGCCGTCCTCGATGACGTTGACCTGGTTGCGGTAGATGCCGCGGAAGCCAAGCGCCAGGTCCTTCATCGGCGAATACTCGATGCCGGCAGTCCACTCGTTGACCGTCTGCGGCTTGAGGCCCGGATCAATCGGGGTCTGGTCGCCGCCGAGGTTGCCGAAGTCGGTGATGGTCGTCGAACCCGCGGGGGCGTTCATACGGTTGACGCGGATGTTGAAGTCGATCTGCTGCGAGTTGCCGCCGGCGCGGATGTTCAGGTCGAGCGGGATCGGCGTCTCAACGTAGCGCGCGAAGTTGGCGAAGATCTTGCCGCGGCCCTCTCCGGTGAAGTCCCAGATGAAGCCGAGGCGCGGCTGCATGTTGTCCTTGAAGTTGTTGAGCTTGAAGTAGGAGGTCGCAGCGTTGTAGGTCTGCTGGTAGTCCCACCGCAGGCCGAGGTTGAGCTGGAAGTCCTTCGTGACCCTGAAGTCGTCCTGGACGTAGAAGCTCTGGGTGTTGGTGCGGCTGAAGCCGCCGTGCGTCGTCAGGCGGAAGTCGCGGACGCTGACGGTGCTGAGAATCAGGATCGGGTTGACGATGGTCGCCAGCGAGACCGCCCCGGTCGTGGCCGCGGTGTACTGCGTGCCGAAGCCGCCCGCGCCGATGATCTGGTTGGCGCGCGTCGTGAAGGTCGAGCTGGGGCAGATGATGGTCTTGCTGGCCGGATCGCCCTGGCAGACGCCCCAGTTGTTGGTCGCGCGGAAGCCGTTGAAGATGCCGCTCTCCGGCGCGCTGAAGTCGCGCGTCGGGCCGGTCGAGTGGGTGTCGATCTTGTAGCGGTTCGTGTTCAGCTCGACGCCGTACTTGAAGGTGTGCTTGCCCCAGATGTTCTGGAGGCGCGCGGCGACCTCGTAGCGGTTGCGCGTCTGGTTCGAGACCAGGCCGAAGCCCTGGCGGACGAAGTTGCGCTGGAGCGAGCCGCCCGTGCCGTTGACGAAGGCGTTGACCAGGCCGTTGCTCGCCACAGTGGTGGACTCAACGTCCGGCAGGATCGCGCCGCCGCTCAGGACGGCGAAGTTGTCCGTCAAGAGGTTCGTGCTGGCGACCGACGGGTCGGGGAGCGTGTTGGCGCGCTGGAAGTGCAGGCCGCCGGAGAACTCGCCGATGAAGGTCGGGCTGAAGGTCGAGTTCAGACGCAGCGCGTAGTTGCTGCCGCCCGTCTGCGTCTCGCCGCGGAAGCTGTTCGGGTCGGCTCCGAAGCCGGTGTTGCCGAAGAGGAAACCCTCCTGCTTCGTGAAGTCGCCGAAGGTCGAGAAGTTGAAGTGGTGGTTCTGGTTGATGTCCCAGGTGATCTTGCCCGCGTAGAACGGCGTCGTGACCTTGTTGCTGACGGAGTTGTGGAAGGTCTGGGTCAGGAAGAAGTTCTTACGCTCCTGCGGGTTGAACGCGCCGAAGAAGGTCAGCTTGTTCTTGATGATCGGGCCGCCGATGTCGAAGCCGGCGTCCACCTCGGAGAAGCCGTTCGGGGCCGAGCCGGTGAACGGGATGGCCGTGGACTTCACGCCGCGGACGAAGCTCGACGGGGTGAAGTAGACGAAGGCGTCGCCGCGGACGGCGTTCGTGCCGCTCTTGGT
>JALZHC010000450.1 GCA_030914105.1 Acidobacteriota bacterium | reverse complement strand
CGAGGTCGAAGAGATAACCGAGGCCCACGTCAGACTGAAGGACGCCGAGGGCGCTTCGCACACGCTCCCCAACGACGCCGTCTTCATCCTCATCGGCAGCGACGCAGACCTTCGGCTCCTGCGCTCGGTGGGCGTGCGCACGGAGAAGTCCGGCCTCACCGAAGTCCCTTCCTACGACCCCGAAACCTTCGAGACCAACATCCCCGGCCTCTACGTCGCCGGCCACTTCACAAACTCCCGCCACATCAAAGAGGCCATCGCCGTCCCCCGCCGCGTCGTCCCTCTGATTGCCCAATCCCTGCGCGCGACGGTCTGAACGTCGACCGCGCAGCCGGTCAAGTCGAACCTTCAGTACTGCGTCGAACCTTCAGTGCTGCTCGGAAAGGTTGACCACCCAGTCCGCCCAAGAGAGTACTGTCTTGGCGCGGCGTTCGATCGTGTCGTCGGTCAACTCGGGCCTCGCACGCCTGATGAACTCCTCGACCCGTTTGGCCGACGGTCTCGCGCCCCGCTCAAGGTAAGGCCCAAGGGTCTGACGAAACACCTTGCGTTCGAGGAGGCGCTCGACCAGCGCGAGGTTTCGCTCGCGCGGCGGCCTGGACATGATTTCATCGCCGAGGTCGGTGAGCGCGTACATCACTCCTTGCGCCCGGCCGCGCCGCTCGACGAGCCCGAGGTAGCGCGCCGCGTCCGTGTAGTACCGCGTCTGGCGCGTGTCGAAGGCGTAGTTGGAAGTTATGTACTCCTGCGTCAGCGCGCCGCTCGCGCCGCGGAGCTGCGTGAGCAAGTCTATGACGCGGGCGAAGCTGTCGGCCTGCGGGAAGGGCACGCCGGCCGGCTCGGGGCCCACCCTCACGCGACCGAGTGCCGACCTGATGTCGTCATCCCCGATGTCGCTCGGCACCACTCGAAACTTACGCTGTTCTACGAGCTCGATGGAGTTGTACAGACGCGGCTCGCGGAAGCGGAAGACGTGCAGCGAGAAGACCGAGCTGGCGTTCGAGTAGGAGAGGAAGACCGGGACGATCCGCTTGTTCGTCCGTTCGAGCCAGGCGCGGTAAGGGTAGTAGAGCTGTCGCACGTGAAAGTCTTTGACGGTCTCGTTCTTGGCCTCGACGATGGCAAACGCGTCCTCAGCCTCGAATCCCGCGTCTATCTCCAGTTGCGCGCCCTCGACCTTGATCTCGTGCAGCTCGCCGGTCTGGTTGTTCCTGATCAGGTAGTCGAAGTTTCCGGCGGAGTGACGGCCGAAGACCGTCGGCTCCGCCTCGCGCCGGAGCACGGCCGAGATGATGCCCGTGTGGTGGGCGCACATGAGTACGGCCGACTCCGAGTAGAGGTTGGCGGGGTCTATCGTCTCGATGCGGCGCGGGAAGGGCACGCCCTCGACGGAGACATGCGGGTCGTCCGACACGTTCTTATAGCTGTCGAAGCGGCCGATGAGGTAAGTGCCGCGCGTGTTCGGCTGGATGGTGAGTCTGTTCCGCTTGAAGATTTCGGGGAGCTGGACGTAGTGGTCGAACTTCGTCATGAGGCGCGCTTCGTGCAGCTCGTTAATCTCCCCGGAAGAGATTTGGCACGCGCCGCGGCGCTCCACCTCTTCGAGGATGCGGTGCCTCCTGAAGAGTTCCGCCCACGCCTCATTCTTGCTCGGTCTTGGCGACATCGTAGTTGTTGAAGATGAGGAGTTCGCCGACCTTGCCGCGGCGCGTCCCGACGGAGTTGATGTTGCGGCGGGCCTTCACTTCGCGGACGGCGTAGCGCCTGCGGTTGCGGAACAGGTCGCGCACCAACTCGGTGTCGGAGTTGCTGACGAGTACGCAGCAGCCGCGCTCGGTCAGCTCGTCGCAGAGTTTCTTGAGCGCCCTCTGACTCTCCTCGCCGAACCCGCCCGGCGCGTATGCCGTGAACGAGGCACTCTTCGAGGCGGGGACGTAAGGCGGGTCGAAGTAGACGAAGTCGCCCGCTGCGGCCTCCGCGACTGCGCTCCTAAAGTCGCCGCTTCTTATCTCGACGCTCGCCTCGTTCAAATAACGGCTCACCGCGCGGATGACTTCCGGGTCAACTATCTGCGGGGGCTTGACGTGCTTCCTGTAGGGCACGTTGAAATACCCGCTCCCGTTTACGCGATAGAGCCCGTTGAAGCAGGTCTTGTTGAGGTAGATGACGCGCGCGGCACGCTGCGCGGGCGTCAACGCGCGCAGGCCGGGCTCGCGGTCGAGTGAGCGTATTTTGTAAAAATAGTTTTCAGAGTCGTTCCGCTCGTGCTCGGCGGCGAGCCTGATCAGCTCTTCCGGGTTCGACTTGACGACTCGGTAGCAGTTGATCAGCTCCTCGTTGGCGTCGTTGATGACGGCGCGGGGCGGCTGTAGATCGAAGAGGACTGCGCCCGCGCCGACGAAAGGCTCGGAGTAAGTTCCGAACTCCCGCGGGACGTAACGGCGAATCTCCCGAAGGAGCTGCCCCTTGCCGCCGGCCCACTTCAGGAAGGGCCGGGCCAGATCACTCCTCTTGAATAATGAAGGCTGTTGAGGTGCACGCTTACCGGCCCTGCTCCTTCTCAATCGCCCGCGCCCTTCCCTTCCCCTCTTCCTGCTTGAGGAGACTGTCCAGTTGCGTGGCGAAGGACGAGAACGGCACGCTGAGCGCGATGCAGAAGGTCCTGACCTCCACGATGTCGAGGCGGCGCTCGCCCCGCTCGCACTTGCTCACGAATGACTGCGTCTCACCTAAAAGCCGGGCGAGCTGTTGCTGAGTCAGGCCCGCCTTCTTTCTGGCATCTTTCAGGCGGTCGAGGAAGAGGGAGTAGTCACGTGAGCTGACCGATTTCTCCATAGGCCCACAACGGACAGCGCGAAGGGTAGAGCCGTTCCGGAAATAGTCCAAAAATGACTATTCCCGGCGGGGTCAGGTATTGATGTTCGAGTTACGAGGCAGTATTAGTTGTATAATTTGTGGGCGGTAAATTTAACGACAGGCAGCGCAGTTGTGAAACAGCACGAAGCCGTCATTCAAGCGATGCGGGAGAACGGCGGGTACGCCACGCTCGGTCACCTGTACCGCACGGCGACGCGCATCCACGGCAGCCGTTGGGAGGGGACGAAGACTCCTTTCGCCAGCATCCGCCGAATCGTCCAGGTGCGCAAAAAAGATTTCTTTAGGATTCGGCCCGGCCTATGGGCGCTCGCGTCTGAGCGCACAGAGGTTTTAGCGAAACTTGCCCTCGAAGACACGCTCCATCAGGCGGAAGAGTTCGACCACAGCTATTATCAGGGCCTGCTGATCGAGATCGGGAACCTGAAAAAGTATGAAACCTTCGTACCGCACCAGGACAAAAACAGGTCATTTCATTCGCGCAAGCTGTTGGAATTAGCCAGCCTCAAGAGCCTGCCCGCTTTCACACACCCGCGCCTGTTGAACCGGGCGAGGACAGTTGACGTGAGCTGGTTCCATAAGCGCGAAATGCCTTACGTGTTCTTCGAGGTCGAACACTCCACCGACTTCAGAAACTCGCTGCAAAAGTTCGTTGAGTTCCAGGACTTTCGCGTTAAGCTCAGAATAGTCGCCGATGACAAGAGGCGTGGAGAGTTCGAGAGTCGGCTCGCGGAAAACGTCTTCGCGCCGATACGCACTGAGACAGAATTCATCAGCTACGCCAACTTATCCCGCTGGTACAAGGTCACGTTAGAGGCGTCCGCCTTGGAAGACTCCATGAAGCTGTAGGTTAGCGGGGGTTATTTCTTCTTGGCGCGCGAGGTGAACTTGCGTTTGATTTCTTCGTGATTCGTCGGGCCGGGGAGTTTGGCGGGCAGGTCTAGCTCGTCGTCAATGAGCACTTCGGTTGGCACGCCCGCCACGCGAGCGTAGCGCAGGAGAATCGGCAGGGGCGGCTCGCGAATTCCCCGCTCGTACTCGGAGATTCTGGTGTATGCAACCATCTCCTCAGCACTTAAGCGCCTGAGCATCTCTGTCTGGGAGAGTCCGAGTTCAAGCCGCACCCGCAGCAGCTTTTCAGCAAGCCGCTCCGCCCTCTGACGCGCCGTCCCCATCAGGAGTTACCTCCCGACGGAGCATCAGTCAGACGAAAAGACTTGCTTCTATACTGATGACAGTATAGAATGCGCTCGCGTAACAGTTTTGCCGTGAGTATGAACCTCTCATGCTCAACGGCGGCGCTCATCACTCCCTTGAGATTGAGGCCGAGCTACGCATCCGACCGTTGCCTTATTTTCAAAGACTGGAACGGGCGCAAGGATAGCACATGGGCATTCTGGTTGTTGATTAGTGCCGGCA
>JALZHC010000054.1 GCA_030914105.1 Acidobacteriota bacterium | reverse complement strand
GGCTGGCCGCACGCGTTGAAGAACCTGTCGGCGGCCACGCGGTGAAGGCCGAGCAAGGCCGCGCGCGAGCCGAGTCGGCAGACCCGTCTCGACGAGCGGGAAGAGCGTCTTCGCGCGCTGGTAGGCGGTCGCCAGTTCGAGCAGTTCAACGGGCGGGGGCGGCAGGGAAGAGTCTTTCATGCCAGCGGCGAGTATAACTTACGGTCAGCCGGAAAGCGTGCGCTGAGGCCGTGATGAGCCTGGGAGTCGCTCGCGTGCCGCGCTTGACCCCGCGCCGAGGCCATCTCGTCGGATTACATTCTGACGCCGCGCCGTGACGCTCAATTATTATTAGGTGGCGAATTAAACAGGGAATCTTCCAGCGGGACGTTCTGCTTCACTTCCGTGACCTTCCGGCCCCAGGCCCTGCCGGGGATCGACCAGCGGATGGTGAACGGAAGCCTCACCCCGTCCACCTCCCTGTAATCTTCGTAGTCGGTCTGCGTGGGGAACTGGCCCAGTGCCGTCTTCGCCTCCGAGTACTTACGCACGAGCAGCCCCGTCTGCACGTCGAAGAAGAGCCTCTCCGGGCTCCCGCCGTCCGCGGGCGTGGCTTCCAGAAGATAAGCCTCGCGCTCCCCGACCGCTGCCCGGCCGAGAACAACCATCTTCGGGTACAACTCTTTCAGCCTCGTCTCCTTGTAGAACTCCGCCTCGCGCCTGAGCTGGGACAGCACCTCTTCGGGGAGATCACGCCGCTGCTGATTAGCCATGCCCCAGCCTTGCGCGCCGTCGAAGCCCGTGCGGAAGATCAGGTTCGGGTAGCTGGTGACGGTGAGCAGCTTGTTCGGCGCTTTGGCGTAGACCTCTTCGGCCACGAGCACGCCGTCGGCCCCGACGCGCGAGCCTTTCCAGACGCGGCTGGTCATTCTCTCGATTGCCTGCCTCCCTCCCACCGCCTGAACGTAGTGTTCAAGTATCTCGTCCACGCCCGGCAGGGGCGCGTCCGGCTTCGATGCCCTGTCAGACGGCTGCCAGAGATTCTGCCCAACCGCGGGGACTGAGGCGGGCCGCGGCTGGCCGCGGTGGCAGGTGTAGCAGGAAACCGCGGCCTCTCCGTTAAAGCTCCCCCTGTTAAGGCCGAAGACCATCCGGATCATCTGACGCGCAGCCTGCTTCGTTGGCTTGTCGTCTTTCTCGAACGGGTTTACGTGGCAGTAATTGCACCTGACGCCGAGCGAGCCGGAGATGAAGGCCATGTCGGCGTCCAACTGAGACGCGGGCACTCCCTTCAAGACTTGTATGTTCTTATAGACCTGCTCGGCCGTCTTCTCCTGTGGGGCTGAACCGGCTTCGGCCCTGCCGGACAAGAAAGCTGCGGAAAACGCGACTGTGGCTGCGAGCAGGAAGGCCAGGAGCTGCATCCGCTTTATCATTATTGTACCTCTCTGCGATACGACCTCGGTCGCCTCTCGTGCGGTTTGACTACTTCATCCTCTTCGCGCGGAGGACGCTTTCCGGCTGATTCAACCCTCGCACGCGCGAGTCCAGATGAGTAACTTTCCCGTCGCCGCCCCTGACGAAAGTGAACTCGCCGTAGAAGGGTTTGGTGAAGAACCTGCTCTCCGACTCGGGGAAGAGTTCGACCTTCTGCCCGATGCATTCGAGCGTGAGCCGCCCGCCTTCGTTCCTGACTTTGAATACGAGGTCGGGCCGGCGCTCGTCGTCGCGGTAGAGGCCCGTGTACTCGTCGTAGACGCGGGGCCCGACGGCGACGACCTCCTTCAGACACCTCTCGAGCGTGACACGGGTGAACAGGTGGCGGAAGCCAAGCTTTTCGTTCAGCGTCAGCATGGCCGAGTGCGCGGGGCGGTTGAGGGCGCGGATCGTCCTAAACCCCTGGCGGCTTGCGTATTCGACGGCGCACACTTTGAGGGCGGTGGCGATCCCGCGGCGGCGGTACTCGGCGCGGACGCCGGTGAAGCCTTGAGAGACGCCGCCCGGCACGGCTTCGCGCAGATTCAGGTCGGTCAGGCCGACGTAGCGTTCGCCGTCTTTGGCGATGAAGTAGGCTTCCGGGAGCACGTAAGGCATCTCCAGCCAGAGGCGCGCCTCGCGCTCGTGATAAGCGGGCGGCGCAAAGGACTCGCATGCCGGGTCGTCTCGTTCGATCTCAGTCGTCAACTCGTAAAGCTTCTCGACGTAGCGCGGGTCGCGTTCGCGCTCCTGCTTGAGCGTGCTGATGGAAATGCCCTGCGCTTTGACACGCTCGACGACAGGCAGGAAACCCGAAAGGCTTACCTCGGACACCGCCAGCCTCAAGTCAATGACGCGCGCCGCCTCCGCGAAGCCGTACTCATTCAGCAAACTTTGAACCTCGCCCGCGGACTCGTAGCCGCTGTAGTTGGCGGTGACGGCACCGGCCTCGCGCAGGTCGTCCGTGAGCCGGTCGAGCAGTAGGCGGCCCACGCCGCAGCGCACCCAACGGGGCTCGACGGCCAGGACGAGCCTGTACTTCGGCAGGTAGACGGTCTGCTCGATGGCACCGTAGCCGAGAATCTCTCCCGTCTCCTCATGCTCCGCCACGTAGTGACGACGCACGTAGTCTGTCTCGTTAAACTCCCGGCGTTCGCGCAGCCACAGCTCGTCGCCTTCCGCGTCGCCGCTCTCGGCTGCCGGGGTGGCGGTCGAAAGTGATGCCCAATCCCCCTGGGCGAAAGGGCGCAGCCTGGCGCACACCTTGTCGGCGAACGATTCGTCGCGCGAAGGACGCCGCTTTCGCAAGTCGTCTTTGAACATCTCAAGCGCGGCGCTCCCCTTCAGTCGCCGTCTCGCCGTGTGGAGGCGCTTGGTCACGGTCGAGAGCGGGACTTGTAAGAACTCGACGATGTCCGATTGCTTGTAACCGCCGACGTAAAATAGCGCCAAGACCTGCCGCTCGTTTTCAGGGAGCGCCCTGACCGCGGCGAGGACGCATGCCTGCAACTCGCTCCGCTCCGCGGCCGCCTGCGGGTCGGGGCCGGCGGCGGGCGCGTCGGCGCACGACTCCAGCGGCACGAACTTCAAACGCTTGCCGCGCGTCAGGCGGCCGCACTGCGTGAGCACGATGCGCCTGAGCCACCCCGGGAAAGCCTCCGGGGCGCGGAGCTGGTCGAGCCTCTGCCAGGCGGTGATGAAAGCCTCCTGGGCGGCGTCTTCGGCGAGGTAGAAATCGCCGAGCACGCCGTAGGCGCACGCGAACGCCATGTCCTGAAAGCCCGTCACCAGCTCGCCGAAAGCCTCGCGCCTTTCGTCGGGCGGGCCGAGGGAGTCGGCGGCTTTGCGAACCAGACTGCGAAGCTCTCTCACCTCTGCTCTTCCGTCGCCTCACAGGATAAGAGCCATCCTGAAGGAAAAAACTTACCCGAAGATCATAATAAATCTGAAGGCAGCGCCGACCACTTCCGCCGCCCCGGCGGATTGGCGGCTTTGAGGGGCCGCGTCGAAGAGTGAAAACCTTGCCCCGCGAGTTGGAAGCGAATCGCCGGAGGAAGTATTCTGGCGCGGCAAAATATTGATACCTGCGGAAGGCTACATGAGGGGGGCGGTTTATGCGACCGTGCGGCCCAGATTCTGATATACCAGGTCGCCCCTTAGCAGCGGCACTCCGGGCGATTAACCAGTGAAGGCACGCGGGTGACTCATTCCCGCGTGCCTTCCCAATACTCTTGCTTGGCGGCCCGGCCCCGTCACGCCCCGAAACGCTGGCGGTACTCGTCCGAGGAGATGAACGCCTTGACCATCTCGGCGCGGACGTAGTCGCCGCCGAACTCTTCGAGCTTCGAGAGCCAGAACCGGAAGCCCGCCTCGTCCGGGTCGCGGCGGAGGTAGCCGAAGTACTGCATGAGGACGAAAGCGGAGTTGGACTCGGCGCGCGCGAACTCCGCGCTCTCCGCGACCCGACGCAGAGCGCCCGCGCGAGTCTCCGACTGACCGTCGAGCGCGGCCACCAACTGATCTCGCTCCGCCCGGATGGGCTGCACGCCCGCGTTCGCGTACAGGCGGTCAACGAACTGAGCGTTCGTCAGCGGGTCGAACACCTGACGGAAGGCGCTGCGCGCGGCGAATGACTCGACGAACGTGCGCTTGTTCGCCTCCAGCTTCTCCTGCCAGCCATCGGCGCCGACGACCAGCCCGCGCGAAGTCTCCTGCGTGTCAGGCATGAACTCGACGAGCGCGGGCCTTCTGCCGAAGGCCGACTTGTAGAGCCGCTCGACGAAGTAGCCCGTCTGCTGGAACTCAATCGAGAGAAAGAAGGCGGCCGAGACGTTGACGCGCTTCACGTCGCGGCACTGCGCGTCCGCGCCGCAAGAGGCGATCTCGTTCGTCCAGAACTGGAGGCCCGACAAATCCGGCTCGCGGTTGAGGAAGTCGTGGTAGTGCTCGCGGACGAAGAACGAGGCTTCGTCCGCGGGGTTCTGGGTTGTCGCCGCGGCGTCGTTGTCGGCGATGGTGATGGTGGCGCTCGCCGCCTCGCCGAGCGCGCAGCCGGCGCCGGGGTTCGTGAGCGAGACGTTTATCTGCTCGTCCTGCTCGGCTGCGGCGTCGTCGGTGATGAGCACGGTGACGGTCTTCCTCGTCTCGCCGGGCGCGAAGCGCAGCGTCCCTCTCGCCATCGTGTAGTCGGAGCGGTCGGAGGCCGACACGTCCGTCGTCATGTAGTCCACGTCCGCCTCGCGCGTCAGGTCGCCCGTGCGCGCGACCTCAACGGTCGCGCTCCCTGCGCCCTCGTCAACGCGAACGTCGGTTGTTGTAAACTGCGCCTTCGACACGCTCGCCGTCGTGTCGCCGCCCGACCCCGTGCTGCCAGAGCCAGAGCCGCCCGACCCCGAAGTCCCCGAACCTGAAGACCCCGAACTGCCGGAGCCGGAAGAGGAGTTGTTAGCGCCCGACATCGAGAGCGACTTGAGGTAAGCCTCAAGCGCGTCCATGTCGTCGGCGGAGAGCTGCGAGGTCTTGCCGTGCGTGTCTTTGATGACGCGGATGTTGTTGGCCGTGAGCTGCGGGTTGATCTGCCCATTCGTGACGAGCGGCGCGAGGTTCGACGTGCCGAGGCGGTCGATCTGCGCATGGCCGTTCTCCTGAACAAACGGACTGTCGAGGCTCACCATGATGGGGCCGAAACCGTCTCCGGCAAGCGCGCCGCCGCTGTCGGCGACCGTGACGGGCACTTCGGTCGGGAGGTTGTTTGCGCCGCGCGTCTGGTCTGTGCGGACGGTGCGGAAGTTGAAGCCGCGCTCGCCGGGGCGGAGCAGCGGCGAGTCGGGCGCGAGCAGGATTTCGCGCACCGTGTGGGCGAAGCCGTGGTGCAGGTAGCGCGGCACGCCGTCCCAGAAGGCGCGCAGGTGTTTGGTGTTGCGCGAGGAGAAGTTCTGCGGCGTGCCCACGTCCTGCGGCGGCGCGAAGCGCGTGAAGAAGTAGTCGTTCGCCGGGCGGTAGAAGGGGCCGTTGCCGTCCACGGTCGATTCGCTGATGACGCCCGGTTCGTGGATGTTGTAGTCCTGGAAGGTGTCGTCGAGCGCGCCGTTCGTCAACTTGTTTCCGTTGTGGTGGCACTCGGCACAGCCCGCGCCGCCCTGCTCGACCGACTTCGTGAAGATGTCACGCCCGCGCGCGACCTTCGCCGCCTCGTTGTCGGATTCGGGGAACTGTCCGAGAGGTGAGGGAAGGCGGCGCACCTCGTTCTGCGACCAGAGGATTTGCAGGTAGGACATATCGTAGTAGCCGACCTTGAAGGCCTTCCCGCTCAAGTCCGGGCGGCCGATGTTGCGCGAGTTCTCCTCGGTCTTGCCGAGCACGTAGTCCTCACGCGCCTTGAGGCGGTCAACCTGATTCGCCTGCGGGAAGAGCGGCGTCGGGTTTCTTTCGCCCAGGAGCACCTCGCCATTGCAGGCCGAGGCGTAGGCCATGAAGTCGTTGTTGAGGCCCTCGTACCACTCCGGCCAGTTGTCGGAGATGTCCTTGTTCTGCGGGCAGACCTTCACGCCGCCGACGGCGTTGGCCGCGACGTTCCACTGGCAGCCGTCCTGGCGACCGTCCCAGTGGCAGAAGCCGCAAGACTTCTGCCCGTCGTCCGAATAGGCCGAGGAGAAGAACCAGCGCAGGCCGACCTCCTCGTCCGTGGCGAAGAGCTTCTGGCCGTGGCCGCCGGTGGTCGGGTCGGGCGTCGAGGGCGTGACGCCGACGGGAAGATAAGCCTGCCGCGTCAGGTTCCCCTGCTGGTCGACGCCGAGGAAGCTGACGTCCTCAGTCTGAAAATTGGCGACGTAGATGGTCTTCCCGTCGGGCGAGACCTCGACGCCCTGCGGCGTGACGCCGCCCGTGTACTGCACCGAGAGCGGCGAGAGGATTTGCGAAGGGTCGGAGGCGTTGGCGTTGATGCGGAAGGCTTGCACCTGCTCGGAGTTCGCGTAGGTGACGAAGAGCATCTCGCCGCGGACGAAGACCTGTTCGGGGCCGCTCCCCTTGATGATCTTCTGAGCGTCGGCGTGGTCGTGGAGGTCTGCGTACTGGCCGGGCGTGACGAGCTGCGAGAGGTCGCGCCCCTCGTCCACGTAGCGGAAGACGAAGAGGTTCGTCGTCGTGTCGAAGACGTTTAGTTCCGAGCCGATGTCGTCAAACGTCGTCGCCTTCGTCGCGTCGGTCATGACGGGCGTGTAGCCGAGCGGCTGCCCGTTGTTCTTGATGGCGACGCCGCTCGCATCCTTCGTCGGCAGGCCGTGGCCGGACTCTTTGCCGTTGAGCTTCGTGTTCGTCTCCTGGCCGGAGACGATGCCCCAGCGGCCCGCGATCTTCACGTCGGTCGCGAGGCCGCCGAGCGGCAGGACTTTCGTGAGCGTGTTGGCGTCCGCTTCGATGTTGATGGCGGCGATGGTGTGGCCGATGGTGTTGGCGACGTAGAGCGTCTTGCCGTCGGCGGAGACGTCGAGGTCGCGCGGGTTGGCGCGTTCGAGCGAGGTGTTCCCCGTGGGGATGAGCGCGATCTGCGTGAAGCGCGGGCCGGGGTCGATGCGGAAGGCGCGCACCGCGTCGTGGTAACGGTCGGTGACGTAGAGGCGCGTGCCGGTCTTGTTGAAGACGAGCTTCTCGGCGTAGAAGCCGGTCTCGAACTCGCCCATCACGGTGTCGCTCGTCGCGTCGATCACGCTGGCGAAGTTGCCGTACTGATTGAGCACGACGACGTAGGGCGTCGCGCTAATGGCCGGGTTGATGGGGGCGGCCTTGATGCCGATGGGGCGCAGGCCCTTTAACTCGCCGGCGGGCCGCAGGTCTATCCACTTCGTGACGAAGCGGCTCGCCGTGTCGACGACGGCGACGCGCCAGTCGGGGTAGCCCTCGCGTCCGGGCAGCGTGACGTAGAGCTTCGTGCCGTCCTGCGAGAGGGCGAGCGAGCGCGGCTGGCTTCGGAAGGGCTGTGGGCGGTTGGGCCAGAACTCGTTGCCGCTGCTGACCCGTGGGTTGTTCGGGTCGATGCGCGTCGAGGGGTCGGGCCGCCCGTCGATGTAGCTCGCGCCGTACATGATCTTGGTGAAGCGGTCGAGGCCGGCGCGCTTGCCCGCCGACTCCGCGCCGAGGATCGTCTTGACCGGGTCATCTGTCGGCCCCGTGATGATCTGCCCCTTCGAGTCGGTCTTCACCGCCGTCGTGAAGAACCTGAGTTGGAAGGGCGCTTCAGGCGGCGTGTCAAGTATTTTGCGCTGGAAGGGGGCGGAGAAGGTCTGGCCGGTCTGCGTGGCGGTGGCGGAAGACGCGCGGTACAAAAGCCAGCCGCAGCACGCTGCGAAGACAGTCGCGGCGACGGCGAGTTTCAACTTGACGCCCATGTTCGTCCTTTCCTGAAAGAGGCTACACAAAGACCGCGCCGGGTCGGGCACGGCGTGTCGCTACGGGATGTCTCGACAGTGCGGCGTGCCGCCGGATAAATACATCCCGCGGGGCAGAAATTTTGGACGCCTCGCGTCCGGTCGTACTGAGCTCGCGTCGCCGGTTTGCCAAGTATCGCGCAGTTGACATAGGTAGTTTGTCTGGTTTAGCTTACTGCGTCTTAGCGAAAAGTTTTGCCAGCTTGCTCACCCGGTGCCGCTCGGTCTTCATTTTAAATAACGAGTCCGTCGCGGTCGCTTGCCCCTCGATTCTAAATCCCTCTCTTAAACGGAGCTGCGGCTCTACCTGCGCCACAAACAGAGCATGATAAAAAACAGCAACGCCAGACTCATCCTCTTCTTCACGGTCTTCACTATTGTGATCACGCTGACCGTCATCCTCGCGTGGGAGAAGCTGCTGCTCCGGCCCGTCTTCGCCTGGATAGACGCGCATTACGCCGCCACCCCGGCGGACGAGCGCTGGCGGATTGAGCAGCGCGTCGAGCACTTCTTCATCTCGACCACGGTCGATGTCATCGTCGTCACCTTGCTGCTCCGGCTGGTAAACCGGCAGCAGCACAAGCTGAAGGCGAGCGAGGAGCGTTACCGCGCCCTGTTCGAGCAGGCCAACGACGGCATCGGCGTGCTGCGCGCGGCAGACTTCCGGCTCGTTAAGGTCAACAGCCAGTTCGCCCAGACGCTGGGCGAGACGCCCGACGTGCTGCTCGGTCGGCGGGTCAGTGAGCTTTTCTGGGAGAGCCCGGAGGGCGCGGGGGCGTGCCCGCTGCGCCGTCTACTGCGGGGAGACTCGGCGGGCGACGGCGAGTTGATGCTCCGCCTGCGTTCGGGCGATAAGCGCCCCGTCCTTTTCTCCTTCAGCTCGCTCGTCATAGACGGCGAGCGCATGATCCTTTTAATGGTGCGCGACATCTCCGAGAAGAAAAGGCTGGCGGAGGAGAAGGACGAGATGCAGTTGCAGCTCTTCCAGTCGTCGAAGCTGGCGTCAATCGGCGAGCTTTCGGCGGGCGTCGCCCACGAGATCAACAACCCGCTCAACGGCATCATCAACTTCGCGCAACTGCTCAAGGACTCAGGAGCCGCCCGCGCGCCCGACGAAGAGCGAATGCTCGACGGGATCATCGACGAGGGGCAGCGCATCACGAAGATCGTCCGCGACCTGTTGACCTTCGCCCGCCACGACTCGCATGACCAGAGGCCGGTTAACATCGCTGAGGCGGTCGCCACCTCGGTCTCGCTGTTCGGCCATCAACTGGAGAAGGACGATATCAAGCTGGAATTAGAGATCGCCCGCGACCTGCCGCCGGTGCGCGCCGACAACTCGCGCCTGCGCCAGGTGGTCGTCAACATGATCAGCAACGCGCAGCACGCGCTGCGCGCCAGGGGCGCGGAGGCGAGAATCTTCAGCATCAAAGCCTACCCCTGGGAGAAGGACGGGCGGCATTTCGCACGGCTGGAGTTCTACGACAACGGCACCGGGATCAAGCCGCAGTATCTGTCTAAGATTTTCGACCCCTTCTTTACGACGCGCCGCGACAAGGGCGGGACGGGCCTCGGCCTCAGCCTGAGCTTCGCGATTATTCGCGAGTATGGCGGCACGATTGCGGTCGAAAGTCGTGAGGGGGAATTCACGCGCTTCATCATCAACCTTCCGGCCATGAACGGACAGGAGGATGGCTATGCAGGCGATCCTGCTGGTGGATGACGAGCCGAGTCTTCGCTGGACGATGGGCGAACTCCTGCGCCGCGCCGGCTACGACGTGGCGGCCGCGCAGGACTTCGACAGCGCGCTCGAAGCTTTCAGCGCCGGGCGTTTCGAGGCCGCCGTCATAGACATCGTGCTGCCGCGAAAGAGCGGCGTCCAACTGCTGGCCGAGCTGCACCGCCGCGACGCAGACCTGCCCGTCGTCATGATGACCGGCGAGCCGAACCTATCGCTGCTGCCGGAGATCGTCCGCGCCGGCGCCTACGACTTTCTGCCCAAGCCCGTCACCAAGGAAGTGCTCCTCAAAGCCGTGGCGCGCGCCGCCGAGCGGCGGCACCTGAGCGACGAGAAGCGCCGACTCGAAGAGGAGATCGCGCGCCACGCTGAGGAGCTGGAACAGGTCGTCGCCGAGCGCACGTCCGAGCTGGTCAGGGCGCGCAACTTTCTCAAGGCCGTGCTCGACAGCTCCATCGAGTACGCCATCATCGTCACCGACCGCGCGGGCCGCGTCACGTTATTTAACCGCGGCGCGGAGTTGATGTTCGGCTACCCGGCGGCGCAGATGACGGGTCAGCCGGCCCGGACGCTCGTCGCCGCCGCAGGCCCCGACGCCGGGCCAGACCTGTTTCGCGTAAGCGAGCCGGAAGCCGTCTGCGCGGGACGGCAGTTGGAGATAAAGGGGCTGCGCGCCGACGGTCAAACTTTCATCGCCTCGATGGCGCTCGCCCCCGTGCAGACTTCGGACGCCGAGCTCTACGGGCGCGTGGCCGTCATTAAAGACTTGACCGCCGAGCGCCGCGGCGAAGAGGAGTTGCGCCGGATGCAGGCGCAGCTCGCGCAGAACGAGAAAATCGCGGCGCTGGGCCAGATGGCCGCGCAGGTCGCCCATGAGGTGAAGAACCCGCTCGCCGGGCTGCGCCTCTACACACTGCATCTGAAAAGCAAGGTGGCCGGCAAGCTGGAGGAGGGCGAGCTTTCACTCCTCGACAAGATCGTCAACGGCATCGAGAATCTGTCGGGCACGGCAGATCAGATACTCGACTTCGCGCGCCCGCTCAATCTTACGTTCCGGCCCACAGACCTGAACGCACTTGTGCAGGACGCGCTTCAACTACTGGAGCCGCAAATCGACGCGGCGCGCGTGGAGGTGCAGGCAGAGCTGGCCGCGCCCACCGTCATGCTGGACGAGGCGTCGTTCCGGGCCGCGCTCGTCAACCTGCTGCTCAACGCCGTGCAGGCGATGTCGCCCGCGGGCGGGCGGCTCAACGTCACGACGCGCGCCGAGGGCGGCGACGTGTGGCTGGACATCACGGACACGGGCTGCGGCATGAGCGCGGGGCAGGTCGCGCGCGTCTTCGAGCCTTTCTACACGACAAAGAGTCGCGGCCTCGGTCTGGGCATGCCCTACGCGCGCAAGATCGTCGAGCAACACGCGGGCGAGATTGAAGTCGAAAGCCGACCGGG
>JALZHC010000449.1 GCA_030914105.1 Acidobacteriota bacterium | reverse complement strand
GACGGGCGGCAACATCGAGGCGGCGCGGCGCGTCGGGCGCGCGATTGCCGAGCGCGCGCGCGAGAAGGGCGTCGAGCAGGTTGTCTTCGACCGCGGCGGCTTCCGCTACCACGGGCGCGTGAAGGCGCTCGCCGACGCGGCGCGCGAGGCGGGACTCAACCAGAACGAGCGGGGCGACGAGGAGGCTGCCGGCGAGGCCGCCGCCTGAAGCGACCCCGAAAGGTATTTTAATGCGACAACCGAAACAGAGAATTACAGCGCAGGGGCTTGACCTAACCGACCAGGTCATCTCGATCAACCGCGTGACGAAGGTCGTCAAGGGCGGCAAGAACCTTTCGTTCGCGGCGCTCGTCGTCGTCGGCGACGGTGCGGGCCACGTCGGCTTCGGCACGGGCAAGGCGCGCGAAGTTCCCGTCGCCATCAAGAAGGCCATCGAGGCCGCGAAGAAGAACCTGATCCGCGTGCCGCTGATTAACAACACTCTGCCGCACCCGATTGTGGGCGAGCACGGCGCGGGCCGCGTCCTGATGAAGCCGGCGTCTGAGGGCACGGGCGTCATCGCGGGCGGGGCCGTCCGCGCCGTCATGCAGGCGGCGGGCGTCCACGACGTTCGCACCAAAGTCCTGGGTTCGACGAACCCGCATAACGTCGTGCGCGCGACCTTCGATGGCCTGCTCAACATGAAAGACCCCTTCGAGGTTGCGCGCCTGCGCGGCAAGCAGGTCGAAGAACTGTAAAAGCCGTAAATGGTAAATCGTCAATCGTGAATAGATAAAAGCAGTCTTTCACGATTCACGATTTACGAGGATTGAGAAATGGCTGACGAGAAGAAGCAGCAGGGCGAGGGCGGCGGGAAGATTCGCATCCAATATTACCGCAGCGCCATCGGCTTTCCGAAGACGCAGAAGCAGGTCGTGCGCAGCGTCGGGTTCACGAAGCTCAACCAGATAGTCGAGCGCCCCGACACGCCCGCGATGCGCGGCATGGTCGAGAAGTGTCCGCACCTGATTCGGATAATTGAATAAGGCAGTAAATGGTCAATCGTAAATCGTGAATAGCTAAAACGACTCGCGCTTCAAGTTCGAGACGGCAGCCGCTCAATCACGATTCACGATTCACGATTTACGATTTACGAGGTTTGAAATGGCTATCGGCTTGAACAACCTGCACCCTTCAAAGGGTTCGACGCACAAGAAGAAGCGCGTGGGGCGCGGGCCAGGCTCAGGACTCGGCAAGACCGCGGGGCGCGGCAACAAGGGTCAGAAGTCGCGCTCGGGCTATTCGGGCAAGGTCGGCTTCGAGGGCGGGCAGATGCCCTTGCAGCGGCGTTTGCCGAAGCGCGGGTTCACGAACATCTTCCGCAAGCAGTGGACTGAGGTGACTCTGGCCGCGCTCGAAGAGCACTTCCGAGAGGGCGAAGAGATCACGCCGGCGACGATGCTTGAGCGCGGGGTCGTGGCGAAGGGCAAGCGCGACGTAGTCGTGCTCGGCACGGGCGAGCTGACCAAAGCTCTCACGGTCTCGGCGCACCGCTTCACGAAGGGCGCGCGCACGAAGATCGAGTCGGCGGGCGGAACCGCCAACGTCATCACGCCCTTCCACAAGCCCGACGCGCTCGTGCCGGTCGGCGAGTAGCCGACCGGCTTTGAAAAGACTCGCCGAGCAGCGCACGCTGAAGACGCCGTGGGAGGGCCGCAAGGAGCCGCCCCGCCGTCTTCAGCGTTGTTTGGTTTTTGAAGGAGCGGTCAGCGCTCAGCTTTCAGCCCTCAGCTTTGTTATCATGACAGGGCCTGGCCGCTGAATTCATCGCTGTTCGCCGACGGGGAAAAGCTGAAAGCTGATAGCTGACCGCTGAGAGCTTAAAGTCATGGATAAATTCTTAAACGCCATCCGCAACATGTTCACCGTGCCCGACCTGCGTAAGCGCATCCTGTTTACGCTGGGCCTGCTGGCCGTCTACCGCCTCGGCGCGCACATCACCGCGCCGGGCGTCGACCGCGACCAGTTGCGCCACGTCTGGCAGGAGGTCGGAACTACCCTGCTCGGCGTCCTCGACCTCTTCTCCGGCGGGAACTTCCAGACCATCTCGGTCTTCGCGCTCGGCGTCACGCCCTACATCACGGCCACCATCATCACGCAGTTGATGACGACCGTCTTCCCGCAACTCAAGCGCCTGCAGGAAGAGGGCGAGGCGGGCCGCCAGAAGATCAACCAGTACAACCGCTACCTGACCGTCATCCTCTGCACGTTCCAGACCTTCATCGTCGCGCGCTGGCTCCAGTCGAACGCGGTGCTGCCCATAAGCCCCATCGTCAACGTCCCCGTCCTCTCGACGTTCCTCGACTATTACATCCTGAGCACCATCATCACGCTCACGACGGGCACGATCTTCGTTATGTGGCTCGGCGAGCAGATCACAGACCGCGGCGTCGGCAACGGCGTCTCGCTCCTTATCTTCGCCGGCATCATCATCGGCCTGCCCTCGCGCGGCATCCCGCAGGTGGTCGACAGGCTCCGCAGCGGCGACACGTTCGCGGTCATCGGCGTGCTGGCGATGATAGCCATTCTGCTCGCGCTCATCGCCTTCATCGTCTTCGTCGAATCCGCACGGCGCAAGGTGCCGATCAGTTACGCCAAGCGGCACGTCGGACGCCAGCTCGTCGGCGGGCAGCAGACGCACATGCCAATCAAGCTCAACATGGGCGGCGTCATCCCCGTCATCTTCGCCTCGTCGGTGCTGGCGATACCGCAGACCGTCCTCCAGTTCGTCGCCTACGACCCGAACGTGCAGGACTGGCGCTTCCGTGTGCACGGCTTCTTCACGGGCTTCCACGGCGGCGACCCCTACTACGAGCTGATCTACCTTTCGCTCATCGTCCTGTTCACCTTCTTCTACATCACGATTATCTTCAACGTCGAAGAGGTGTCGGACAACCTGCGCAAGCACGGCGGCTTCATCCCCGGCATCCGACCGGGCAGGAACACCGCCGAGTTCCTGAACACGATTCTGACGCGGCTGACGACCGTCGGCGCGATCTACCTCGCCTTCGTCGCCTTCGTGCCGCAGCTGATGCTCTCCGGCTTCAACGTGGGACGCCTGCCCTTCTTCGGCGGGCGCGTCGAGGAGTTCGTCACGGGCACGCCGGGCCTGGGCTGGATACCGCACGGCATGGGCTACCAGTTCTACTTCGGCGGCACCTCTTTGCTCATCCTCGTCGGCGTCGCCATGGACACCGCGCAGCAGATCGAGGCGCAGCTCGTCATGCGCAACTACGAAGGCTTCTTCGGGCCGGGCAGCCGCCTGCGCGGGCGCAGAACCTAAGGCGGGTGTTAGGTGCTGGGTTTTGGGTTTTAGTTCTTACCAGCACCCAGAACCTAACACCTAAAACCCGTTCTTATGTCGAAGATCATCGTCCTGATGGGGCCGCCCGGTACGGGCAAGGGGACGCAGGCGCGCCTGCTGCATGAGCGCCTGGGCCTGCCGCATGTCTCGACGGGCGACATCTTCCGCGAGATGAAGCAGGCCGAGACGCCGCTCGGCGAGCAACTGCGGGGCATCCTCGCCTCGGGCAAGCTCGTCCAGGACGACCTGGTCATCCGCGTGGTCGAGGAGCGCACGGCCCGCCCCGACTGCCGGGGCGGCTACGTCCTCGACGGCTTCCCGCGCACGCCCGCGCAGGCCGACATGCTCGAAACCATCGCCTTGGGCCAGGGCCACGGACTCGTCGCCGTCTTCGTGGACGTGCCCTTCGACATCCTTGAGAAGCGCGTGACGGGCCGCCGCGACTGCCCCGTCTGCGGCGAGATTTACAACGTCTACTTGAGGCCGCCGAAACTCGACGAGGTCTGCGACCTGCACCCGGAGGCGAAACTCCGCCGCCGCGCCGACGACAACGCCGAGACGATCAAGACGCGCCTCGTGACCTACGAGCAGGAGACGCGCCCGCTCCTCGAATACTACGAGCGCACGGGCCGTCTGCGCCGCGTCGACGGCACGCGCGACCCGGAGGCCATCTACGCGGACATCGAGAAGGCGGTGACGAGTGATAAGTGATAAGAGAAACCGGCGAACGCTTTTTCTTATCACTCATCACTCATCACTTATCACGGCTTTCAAATGATTATCGGAAAGTCAAAAAAAGAGATCGAGAAGATGAGGGCCGCGGGGCGGCTCGTGGCGCAGGTGCGCGAGGAGCTGCGGCGGATGGTTCGGCCCGGCGTCAGCACGCTCGAACTCGACATGGCGGCGGAGAAGATGATCCTCGACGCCGGGGCGCTGCCGACCTTCAAGGGCTACCACGGCTTCCCCTTCTC
>JALZHC010000053.1 GCA_030914105.1 Acidobacteriota bacterium | reverse complement strand
AGACGGGGCCGGCGAGCCACTCGTCGCCGAGCCGAGCCGGCAGGTTGAAGCCGCCCGTCGAGAGCAGCGCCGAGTCGCGCGGCGCGGTCGCGTGCTCCGCGAGCTTAACCGACAGAGGCGCGCGCGTCGTGCGGACGGTGAAGGGCGCGAAGCGTTCGTGAGTTTCGAGCGCGCACTCGCGCCCGCGAAGGTATGGGACTACGGGGCCGCCGAAGATGTTCTCGGCGTCTTCGGTGCGACCGCCGCAGGTCGAGGTGTAGAGCGCGTTGATGGGAACGCCTTTGTAAGTTGCGATGCGCCCGGCGGTCTCTCGGACGGCGCGGTCTGTGAGCGGGTGCTCGGTCGAGCGACCGCCGTAGACCTGCGAGCGCGTGTCGGGCGTGAGGTCGAAGCCTTGTGCGGCGAAGCGACCGAGGTTGCTGACGGCGTAGGTGCGCGCGGCGACGGCCTGCGCCTTCAGCGCCTCAAGCTGCGGCCAGCCGCCGGGCGAAAGCTCGTTCGGCACGACGCCGCGCACGTAGTCTTCGAGCGAGACGACGTTGACGACCGTGAGCGTGCCGTGCGTGTTGGCGAAGACTTCGAGGCGACCACGATACGGCTTCTCGTTGAAACGAACCGGGTGCTGCTCCTCGTCGTCCGAGGCGAAGAGAAGGGGCGCGCGCGCGTCGAGCAACAGACGCGTCGTGCCCGGCACGTAGACGGCCTCGCCGCGCGCCGGCCCGCTCGCGCGCGCGGTCAACTGAACCGAGGGCCGCGCGCCCGCCGTTGTGCCTCTCGCGCCCGGCTGCGACATATTCGCGCCGTCCCGGCCTCGGCCCGTCGTCGAAGGCTGCGCGGGCGCGTTGACGGATGCCGAAGCTTTCTCCAACTGCCTTGGAGGCGTGCGCGACGGCCGCGCAGCGCCGACGTCTTGCGAGGAATTGTTGATTGTTGCCGAGGCGGTCTCGACGCCGTTCGTGTCTTCGCGTCCCGTTGGCGTCGGCAGGGGGAGCGGCGGGAGCGAGCGCGGCTCGATGCGGACGCGCGCCACTTCCAAAGGCGAGGGCGGCGCGGCCGTCTCTGTCGCGTTGAGAAGTCGGCCCGTGGTCGAGACCGTGACGCTGCGCGCGTCCACGACGAGGCCGACGCGGACGACAGGCTCGCTCGTGATGCGCGCCGGTTCGGCTACGACTTCGGCGGCCTGCGTCGCGGGCGCGTCGTCGGGCGTCGGCGTCGGCCACACGTTGCCGGTCGCGCGTCGAGGGCGCGTGACTGTCTGGCGCGAATCCTGCGCGCGCGGTGTGAGGTAAGGAGAGACGAGGAGGCACGCGAGGAGAGTCGCGGCGAAAATTCTTCGGAAGGAGGAACGCATCTGTCTCTCTCGGCTCACGGGCGGCGCGACGGATTTCGCGGGAGGGGAGACCGAGCCGCGGTAAGTTTACAACATTTCACGCGCCGCCCGCCGAATATGTGATTCGGAAGGGCGGTGCGTCGTCAGAATCCCGACTGCCTCTCTGCGTGAAATCTTCATGGACACATCCCAGGTGTTTTACGTCGTCAGCCGCCGCCTTCGAGCGCCTCGACGGCGAGCGTGTGGAAGCGTCGGCGGACGGAGTTGATGTTGACGAAGGGCAGGGCGCGCGCGTGTGTGCGGTTGGTCAGGAGGATAAAGACGCGCTCGTCGTACGGGTCAACCCAGCAGCTCGTGCCTGTGAAGCCGAGGTGGCCGAAGCTTTCCGGGTAAAGCAGCGGGCCGGCGGTCGAGTCGGGCGACTTGGCGAGTTGCCAGGCGAAGGAGCGCGCCTCGTTGAGTCCCTCGGTCATGTTCATGCGGAAGAGTATGCAGGTCGTGGGTTCGAGCATTTGTGTCGTGCGCAGGATGAACTGTTCGGCGAGGCGCAGGGTCTCGCGCGCGGTCGAGAAGAGTCCGGCGTGGCCCGCCGCGCCGCCGAGAAAGAAGGCGTTGCCGTCGTGCACCTCGCCCCAGATCGTTCGGTTGCGCCAGTTGGCCGCGCGCGGCGTGCGCCGGTCGTCTGCGGGCTGACTGACTTGTTGACTCTCGCACATCTCGCGCTCGTAGGCGTTGCCGCCGGACTCGCAGGCGGCCATTTCCGTCTGGAAAGACTTTTCCGGATTGAAGAAGGTGCGCGTGAGTTTGAGCGGGAGGAAGATTCGCTCGCGCGCGAGTTCGGCGAGCGGCGAGCCTGTGACGCGCTGCAAGAGGAGGCCGAGCGTGATGAAGCCGAGGTCGCTGTAGACGACGCGCGCGCCCGGCGCTTGTTCGAGCGGCTGCGCGGCGATGACTTCGAGAGTGCGCGACGGGTCGCCGTCGGCGAGCAGGTAGAGCGGACGCCAGGCGGGCAGCCCCGAAGTGTGCGTCAGCAGTTGCCGGACGGTGATCGCGCGCTTCTCCTCGCGCGCGAACTCGGAGAGGTAGTGCGCGACCGCGCCGTCAAGCCTGACCTCGTCGCTCTCGACGAGCATGGCCGTGAGCAGGCCCGTGACGAGCGGCTTCGTGAGCGACGCGAGGTCGTAGATGGTTTCGAGTGTCGCCGCGCGGCGGACAGGCTCGCGCACGGCGTCGCCGAGTGCGTCGCTGAAGCGAACCGTGCCGTGCTCTGCGACGAGGTAGACGGCGGAAGGGAAGTCGCCCGCGGCGATGCGCTCGGCGAGCATGTCGGAGATCGTCTCTTCGCGTGTGATGCTTCGCTCTTTCATTCAACCGAGATGTAATCAGCTCCGAAGGAGCGAAATAGGAAAGCCAGGGGCAACGCCCCTGGGCAATCCCGGAAAAGTGGCCCAAGCCCCGAAGGGGCGAAATAGATCATCCGCTGTTTATTCCGCCCTTTCAGGGCTTCATCTTGACTCGCCTTGCGAGTCCAGGGGCGTTGCCCCTGGCTTCTACATTCCGCCCCTTCGGGGCTTTCCGTATCAGAACTGCATGTTCATCCCGGCGATGATCGGGTGCTCGTGGATGCGTCCGAGCAGGCGCTCGGCGAGCGCGAGCGCGGCACGTCCTTCCTTGCCGGTGACGGGCGCGGGCTGTCCCGTGCGCGCGGCTTCGAGGAAGAGTTCGACCTCCGTGCGTAGAGGCTCCACGTCAACGATGTCGAGGTTTTTGACCTGCACGCCGGGCCAGGCACCCGCGGCGTTGGGCGGCGCGAGGCTGCTGATGGAGGCGCGGCGTGCGGCGTAGTCAACGGCCACGTAGTCGTGCGGCTGGAAGAAGCGCATCTTGCGAATCTTCTCCGTGCCGACGCGTGAGGCCGTGATGTTGGCGACCGCGCCCGTGGCGAACTCGATGCGCGCGTTGGCCGCGTCCACGCGGTTTGTGAGGACAGGCAGGCCGACGGCGCGCACGTCCGTCACCAACGTCTCGTGGCCGACGAGCCAGAGCACGATGTCGAGGTCGTGAATCATCAGGTCGAGCACAACGTCTATGTCGAGCGAGCGTGCGGTGAACTCGCCGACGCGATGAATCTCGAAGTAGACGGGGTTGCGGACGTGTGGCCGCAGCGCGACGAGCGCCGGGTTGAAGCGTTCGAGGTGGCCGACCATCAGCGTGGACTTGCCTCTGGTTGCCGCCGCGATCATCGCGTCGGCCTCTTCGAGCGTGCGCGAGATCGGCTTCTCGACGAGCACGTGCACGCCCGCTTCCAAGAGCGCGCAGGCGATCTCGGCGTGCGACTCGGTCGGCGTGGCGAGACTCACTGCGTCCACACGTCCGGCAAGCGAGCGCCAGTCGGTCGTCCAACCAGTCTCTCTCTCGGAGGCCGCGGCGCGCGCCGTCTCCTCGTTAATGTCGCAGACCGAGACGAGGCTCGATTTGCCTTCGGCGGCGAGCGCCGCGTGGACGCGCGCGTGCTGGCGGCCCAGGTGTCCGACGCCGATGACTGCGGTGCGAAGCATTACGGCGAGTGTCCTCGATTCGACAAAGTAGCCAGAAGGCAGTAGCCAGTAGCCAGTAGAAAAGCGATTGCTTTATGCTGGCTACTGTCTTCTGACTACTGGCTTCTGTTTTCGGGTGACTATACTTGCAACGTTTCCTGCTTGCCAAGCGCGCGTGGGTCGTCCTGTTCGCCGTCGTGTGCGCGGTCTACTTCTACGGGCTGGGCGCGGTTCCACTCGTCGGGCCGGACGAGCCGCGCTACGCGGAGGTGGCGCGCGAGATGTTCGCGCGCGGCGACCTGGTGACGCCGACGCTCGGCGGGCACACGTGGTTCGAGAAGCCCGCGCTCGTCTACTGGCTGATGATGGCCGCCTACCGCGTCTTCGGCGTGACGGAGTTCGCGGCGCGCGCAGGCTCGGCGCTCTCCGGCGTCGTCACGGTCTTGCTCGTTGCCTGGGCGGCGCGGCGCGCGGAGTTTGAGGCGGGCGAGCGCCTGCGCGGTTTCGGGATCGCGTGCGCGGCGGTGTCGGCTTCGAGCGCGGGCCTTCTGGCGTTCGCGCGCGCGGCGAGCTTCGACGTGGTGCTGACGGCGACGGTGACGGCGGCGCTCTCGTGCTTCTACGTCTCCGAGGTCGAGCGCGACGAGACGAGCCGCCGGCGTCTGCTCGCCGGCTTCTACGCGTGCGTGGGGCTGTCTCTGCTGGCGAAGGGTCTGGTCGGCGTCGTCATCCCCGCGGGAGTCGTCGCCGTCTACTTCATCGCGCGGCGGAGGTGGCCCGCGAGGCTCGGAGTCTGGTGGGGCGCTCCGCTCGCGCTCGCCGTGGCGGCGACGTGGTACGCGCCCGTCTGGTTGCGGCACGGGCGCGTCTTCTTTGAAGAGTTCATCGTCGAGCAGCACTTCGCGCGCTATGTCTCGGACAAGTATCACCACGCGCAGCCGTTCTACTTCTTCCTGCCGGTCGTGCTGATGCTGGCGCTGCCCTGGACTCTGTTCCTCTTCAATGGACTGGCGGCGTCGGGCGAGACGAACGCGCGTGCGGAGGACGCGGGGACGAAGCTGAGAGTGCTGGCGCTGGTGTGGCTCGTCGTGCCCGTGCTCTTCTTCTCGGCTTCGGGGTCGAAGCTGCCGGGCTACGTTCTACCGGCGCTGCCGGGCGCGGCGCTGCTCGCGGGCGCGGGCGTGCACAGATACCTGCGCGGGACGAGCGGGATTCTAACGATGCGTCTGACGGGCGCGCTCGCGCTTCTGCTCTCAGCCGCGGCGTGGGTCTACTTTTACTCGAACGTCAATCAAGGCGCGGGCGAGTGGCCGTCGGGCAAGCTGCCGCTCGGATGCCTTCTGGCCGTGACGCTGCCGGCTGGAGCATGCGGACTGCTGGCGCTCTTCGCGGCGAGGCGTCGCGTGTTGTGCTTCGCGTGCGTGGCGGGGACGACGCTGCTGACGGTCGCGTTGATAGTCGGCTGCGCGCTCGGCGCGTTCGCGGAGCGCGAGACGGCGGGGCACCTGCTCTTGAAGGCGAGCGGCGAGGGCTACGGCAGTTTGCCTGTCGTCGGGCTGCACACGGTCGAGCGCACTGCCGAGTTCTACGCCGCCGGGCGGCTCGCATACGACGGGCGCGGCGAGCCTCTCAAGCTGGAAGGCGCGGCTGAGGTCGCGGAGTTCGCACGGCAAAACGGCGGGCGCTCGCTCGTCCTCGTGCCCGTCAAGAACTCGGCGCAGCTCGGCGCGGAGCAGGGGATGGAGTCGCGCTACATCGGCGACAATGGCAGCGTCGCGCTTTTCCTCGTCCGCGTCGGCGGTTCGGCGGAAGCTCGACCGTGAGGAAGGCAAAAAGCAGAAGTAAAAAGGCAAAAGTAAGGCAAAAGTAAAAAGGCAAAAGTGTGGACGCGCTCTGGCGCGCGGAACTTTCATTTCTTCGTGCGCCGCCGCCTTAACTTTTGCCTTTTTACTTCTGCCTTCCTTAAGGTGCGGCGCGCAGCGCGCGGTCGAAGAACTCGATGACGCGGCGGTCGTAGGCTTCGTCCTCTTCGGGCGAGGCGGAGGCGAGGCGGTAGCCGGTCGAGGGGAGGTCTGTCTGCGCCTCGACGCTGGAGCGCGCGGAGAAGCAGCGGACGAGCGTCTCGGTGGTCTGGCGCAAGGGGCCGGCGTCGTCGCCGGAGAGCAGGAGCACGCGGCGGTCGCCGAGCGATTCGGCGAGGGAGCAGGCAGAGTCGTTCTTGTAGTGGCCTGAGAAGTAGAGGCGCGTGCCGATGCGCGCCAGGAAGCGCAGCGGGAGCACGTTGAGGATCGTCTGGAACACGTCCCGTTTCTTCTGGCCGCTGTCGAGGCCCGTGCGCGTGTTGACCGCGGAGTTGAGGAGCATGTCGGGGTCGTCGGGCACAGAGTCGAGCGCGAGCGCGCGCACGCCCTTGTCGGAGCGCGCGGCGGCGAGTGCCGAGTACGCGCCAAGCTCGACGCCGTAGAGGCCCACCGAGTCGCCGACGAGCGCGTGGCCCTGCTGCGTCTTCAGGCCGCGCAGGAAGTCGAGCGCGGCGAGGGCGTCGTCAGCTTCGAGCGTGCCGAAAGAGGTGGAGAGCACCGGCGGGTCTTCGCCGTGGCCGCGCAGGTCTGGCAGCAGCACCGTCATGTTCGTCGTCTCGTTGAGCTTGACGCCGAGGTTGAGGTGCCAGGAGCGGTCGGCTCCGTAACGGTGGAGGAGGACGACAGCCGGCGCGCCCTCCGCGCCGCGCACGAGCCAGCCGCGCGCGCGCGTCCCGTCGCGGTTGGCCCAGGTCTCTTCGGTGGCCTTCAGGCCGCGGTCGCTCAACGAGGCGAACTTTTCCGGCGTGACGAGGTAGGCGCGTCGCGGCGGGTGCGTCGCCCCGTAGACCAGCCAGACGGTCAGCCCCGCTGCAGCGAGGATGACGATCAGGATGATGGGGAGAAACGCCGCCAGTATCTTCCGCCCGGCTCTGCGTCGAGGAGACATCGTAAACTTATTGTAAAGGCAAAAGGCAAAAGGTAAAAGGCAAGACGCAAAACAAAACGACGGGTGTGGGCGGCCTAAGCTAGGGGTTGTGAAATGTGCCGCGCGTCATGGCGGGAAGCCAAAGAGCTATGCCGTGTAGAAGGATGAGGTTGGGTTGTTCAGACTTGCAACCCGCGACGCCTGAAAATTTCCTGGATGGTCGTTACGTGCTGGCCGCTGAAACGTGATTGGTCAACCTCGATCATCTTCTTGACGAACGCGGCGAACAGGTCATCGTCTGGATCGCCCGGCTGCCATGAAACCCAGGACAGAGCCAGAAGATTGTCGGCCACGGAAGGGTCGCCGATTTTTTCCCTGAGTTCCCAAAACGCGCTGCCCCAGACTTCATTACCGACGCTGTCCGCCGCCTCCATATTACGAGGTCTTCCGTTGAACCGCTTGCCGCTCTTTAACTCATAGCCGAGATCCTTGTCCCCCGGAGCGAACGACGGCGTTTTTTTAAAGCTGCACGGGAAATAGATCGCCAAGCCTGAGTTGACGGCGAAATATGACCACCACCTGGGATCGTTGTAGTTGTGAGAATCTGGAAAGTCGGGGTCGAGAACGTGACGCATATATTCGTGACGGATCAAATCGGAATCGCCCAGGTGTTGGCGCGCGACCGTCAGAGTCCGGTTTTCGTAAAAGGAGACGTAGCCGTCAATCAACCCCGTCTTTTTGTCTCCCTCGACGACCCTGTACTTCACTTCGCCGCTGGACGCTATCCGGAACCCGGCCTTGCTTAAGTATTGTTGAAACTCTTCGAGGACTGGCCTGAGCTTACTTTCCATCTCGGGCGTCATGCCGGACGAAGGCTCGGCTGTAAATGACTCAAGAGGCGGAAGCACCGTCTGACCTTCCTTCAACTTCTTGGCGACATCGTCGTTCAATTTAACGGCTGAATAGGCGTTCAATAGATTGACGGCCCAGTCCCGCATCTCCGGGCTCACCTTCGACTTGTCAGGCTCTCTGAGGATTGAAACGGCCAACTGCACATAATCTTTACTGACCGTCTGGTTTTGCAGTTGTTGCTGCAAGGTCGCGGCTTGGTTCTGCATCTGATGCTGGACGATCCATCCGCCGATGGCTAACACGACCGGGATGGCAGCGACCGATAAAATCCTGGAGATTCTCTCAATCTTTCCCCATCTATCCGGCTCCCTACTCTCGGAGCGATTAATCACGACGATCTCGCGACGATTTTTAGTCTCTTCAGCCATCACACGGATCCTCGCTCACACAGTAGTGGAAAGTCTCAGGTTGGCCGTTCACGAATCACAGGCCCTTTCTGTCCGCGGCATACCGCCGTTCATCTTCAAGCAGCGCGCGCGCGTAGTCTTCCGGCGTGTTAACGTTTCTGAAGAACAAAGACGAGTTGTGAAGGTCGGACAGTTCGTCGAAAGCGACCCAGCGCGTCCGCACGCGCCACAATAGCGCGCGCGGGCGCAACTCGTCCATACGAATCATCGCTTCTGCCGTAGCGCGGCAGGCCATCACCTTATAGAGCGCGCAGAGCGGCTGCGGACGACCGTCGGGCTGGACGGGCGCGACGGCGTCTGCGTCGTCGGTGTGGAGCGAGAGGAGGCGCTCGAAGAGTTCGCGCGTGACGAAGGGGAGGTCGCAGGAGACGACGAGCGCGAGGGGCGCGCGGCAGGCCGAGAGCGCCGCGTGGATGCCGCCGAGCGCGCCGAGTGATTCGTAGAAGTCGCGGACTACCGGCAGTTCGTGCGCCGACGCGTCCGGCCTTGAGCTGACGAGACTCAGGCGCGGGGCCAGGGGACGGAGCGCGCCGGCCACGCGCTCGACGAACGTCTGCCCGCCGAGCCGCAGGCGCGACTTGTCCTCGCCCATCCGGCTCGAAGCGCCGCCCGCGAGGATGAAGCCTTCGAGTTCAGCCATCTCCCGTCCGTCTTCCAAAATGAGCGCGCAAGTTAGCACGCGCGGCTGTGCGGCGGCAAGGAACTTAGTCGCTCCGCCGGAGTCTATCCTTGGGGCAGTAGCCCGACCGTGAGGGAGGGCGTCAACGGGGCGTCACCGCACGCCCTCCCCGACGGTCGGGCTACTGCCTCGCACAGGCGGCGGAAAAAGAGTTCCATTCGGGCTTTTAAGCTAAAGCAACCCGCGGCTTTCCGGCCACATCTGTGTTGAACGGGAAGTTGCTTGACCGTGTGAGAAGGGCACAGTTATAGTTCAGACGGTTCGGGCAATCCTGCCGCACGCCCCCTGTCGCTGCCGGTCACGAGTCGAGGCTCGCGCCGGCCTTTTTCAAGCGAAGTCGCTTTCTCGGCCAGAGGTAGTTTGATGAGAAGAAACGCGTTCGTCCTGTTCGTCCTGTTCCTCGCGCTCTCGGCACACGGGTTCGCGCAGCAGAAGTCGCTGGAGGCCGGCGCGAGCAAAGCGGGCGTCTACCCGCTCGAAGAGGTGCGACCGGGGCAGAAGGGCGTGGCGCGGACGGTCTTTTCCGGGAGCGAGCCGCAGGAGTTCGGCGTCGAAGTCCTGGGCGTTTTGCCCGGCTTCCCCGCGCCGCGGCAGTCGGTCATCATCGCGCGACTGACGGGCGCGCAGGTTGACCGCACGAGCGTCTTCGCCGGCATGTCCGGCTCGCCCGTCTACATTGACGGCAGGCTCGTCGGCGCGGTGGCCTACGCCTTCCCCTTCGCCAAGGAACCCATCGCCGGCATCACGCCCTACAAGCAGATGGTGGACAACTTCGAGCGCAACCGGCAGACGACCGCGGGCCGAGACCAGCTCGGCTTCCTGCGCGAGCCGCGCGCCGTCTCCTACCTGCAACTGATGGGCACGGACTGGAAGCCTCTGCTCCCGAAGGGACAGACGAGCAGCACGGCCTTCGTCGCGCCCGTCTCTTCCGGCTCGCCGCTCGCGGCCCTGCTCGGCCAGCAGTTCGCGCCGATTGCCACGCCGCTCGTCTTCAACGGATTCTCGCCGCAGGCGGTCTCTCAATTCTCGCCGCAGCTTCAAACTTACGGATTGCTTCCCGTCTCCGGCATCGGCGGCGCGTCCGCGCTGACGCCGCTGGCGAAGGTGACTGACCAGACGCTCACGCCCGGCTCCTCGATTAGCGTCGAGCTTGTGCGCGGCGACTTCTCGGTCGCGGCCTCGGGCACGGTGACGAACCGCGACGGCGAGCACGTCTACGCCTTCGGCCACCCGTTCCTCGGCCTCGGCTCCTCGGACATGCCGATGTCGGAGTCTTCGGTCGTCACGGTCATCCCGAACACGATGAACTCCTTCAAGCTCACCGTGCCCGGACAGATGGTCGGCACGATCTCGCAGGATCGCTCGACCGGCATCTACGGACAGCTCGGCCAGGCCCCCAAGATGGTGCCGGTCACGATTAACCTGCACACGAGCCGCGACCAGGTCGAAACCTACAAGTACGAGATCGCCAGCGACGAATTCTTGACGCCGCTTCTTCTGAACATGACCGTCTACAGCACGCTCACTTCCGCCGAGCGCTCTCTGGGCGACTCCACGGTCAGCGTGCGCGGAACCATCGCCGTCAAGGGGCAGGAGCCGATCACTTTAGAGCGCCGCTTCTCGACGCAGAGCGCCGGCATCAACGCCGCGGGCGCGGTCGCCGCGCCGGTTCAGGCGCTTTTGTCGAGCGGCTTCGAGGGCGTCGAACTCGGCCCCATCAACCTCGACATCGCCTCCGTCGATACGCGCCGCGCGGCCACGCTCGACCGCATCGCGCTCGACCGCGGCGAAGTCCGCAGCGGCGACACCGTCGAGGTTCAGGCTTACGTCCGAACCGAGTCGGGCAAGCAGTTCGTCCAGCGCATCCCCGTCGAGATTCCCTCGGACATCCCGCCGGGCCAGCTCATCCTCTTCGTCGGCGATGGCGGCTCGTTGCAGCAGGCCTCGGCCTCGCAGAGCTTCGTGCCGAAAGACCTCGGCCAACTCGTCGGCGCGATCAACAAGCTGAAGAAGAACGACCGGCTCTACGTCAAGCTCTTCCGCGTGACGAACGGCGCGGTCATCGGCACAGACGAGATGCCGAACCTCCCGCCCTCCTTCGTCGCCACGCTCAACAGCGACCGCGCCACCGGTGGATTTACGCCGACCGTGCTCTCGCCCGTTGACGAGAAGGAGCTGCCGCCCGCCGAGTACGTCATCTCCGGCCAACAGCTCATCGGCATCAGCGTCATCCGCTGAATCAACCTTAAAATGATAAGCGAAGGGGTGAGACTTTCCGAGTCTCACCCTTTTTTCTTCGACCCTAAATCTCATTTCGGGTTGAGCACTGAGGAAGGCGAGTTCACCGCAGAGGCGCAGAGGACGCAGAGGGGGCGCAGAGGAATTCAACTCTCAGCGCCCCCTCTGCGCC
>JALZHC010000448.1 GCA_030914105.1 Acidobacteriota bacterium | reverse complement strand
GTGCTCGTCAGCGAGTTTGCCGAGCATGGCGCGCTCGCGCCGACGCCGCAGCGCGACGCCGACGCGCCGGCCCGCTTCGAGCGAGGCCGCGCGCGCGCTCACCTCGCCGCGCAGTGCGCGTTTGATTTTGCGCGTGATACTCAAAGCTTAGTTAGGCCGGCGTGCCGTTACAGAACCGCGAGCGGTAGCGAGCGGGTAAAGCCAAGGATGAAGAATGAAGAAGGCGGAAGAATGGAGGATGAAGCGGTCGCTTTAAAGGGTCTCCTTCATCCATCGCCCTTCATCCCTCATCCTTCCTCCTTTATCCCTCCGATGACCCGCGAGGCTTCCGCTCGCGGTACTGTAACGGCGCGTCGCTTACGGGCGGCAAGTTTACAAACCGCGGTCGGCGCATTCAAGCAACTGTTCGTAGACGGCGGCGGCGGCGATGCGTTGGCCCGCCGCGTTCCAGTGCGAGTCGTCGCGCCACCAGACGAGCGCGCCGGACTCTTCGTAGACGCGGCGCGAGGCTTCGACGAGCGCGGGCTTCAGGTCGAGGAAGCGGAAGCTCTGGCGCGCGCACAGGTCGGAGAGGACGGCGGAGAAGCCCGAAGGCTCGCGCGAAGAAGTCCAGGGCGGGCGGCCGTCGAGCGCCCACGCGTAGACCTCTTCCTTGCTCGGCACGAGCGCGACCGAGACGCTCAGACGCCTCTCGTCGGCCAGCCGCTTCATCGCGACGAAGGTCGCCTCAAGCGACGCGAAGTTCGGGTGTCGCCTCACGTCGTCCGCCGTGCGCGTCCTGCGCCGCGCGTAGGAGTCGAGGAAGAGCAGCGGCCTCCCGTCAAGAAACTCCCTCTCGACGACCGGGTCGCCCGCGCCCGGCGTAAGAAGGCGGCGCACGGGCGAGTCCGCGCGGAAGTTTTGGAGGCGGGTCGCGAGCCGACGCGGCAGGCTCGGCCAGTCGGGGTGCGGGTTCGGGCGCGGGTTCTCCAGTTCCGGGTAGTAAATGTCGTCGAGGTCGTTGCCTGCGAAGAGGAGCCACAGGATGCGCGTCCCTTCGCGCGTCTTCAGCCGCCCGCCTTCGAGCAGGAGCGTGGCGTACTCCTGCTGCGGACTCTCGGCGGAGACCGAAAGGTTGTAGACGCTCAGGCCGTAGTCGCGCGCGAGCACGGTGCTCAGGAGATACTCCTGGCTCGTGGTGGTGGAGGCAGCGAAAGAGTCGCCGAGCAGGATCACGTCGAGCGGGCGCGCGGACGCGTCCGCTACCGGCGGCTCGTTTCTGAAGCCGTAGGCGTCGCTCACTAACCTGACGCGCCTCGGCTCGCGCCAGTCGCGGCGGCCTGCCCTGGCCGCGAGGTCTCCGTAGGTCACGCCTTCGAAGCTCACACCGGGGACGTAGCGGGGCAACAGCGGCAGCGGCGGCCAGCGCCGCAGAAGGGCCGCCGTGGGTCGGTCTCTGTCGTAGAGGTAGAGTAGGACGGGGCGGGCCGCGAGGTCGAAGAGCGTCAGTGCGAGGCAGCAGGAGAGCAGGACGAGTGCGGAACGCGCCGGACGCCCACGCGGCGCGGACGTGAAGGCGTAGGCCGAGAAGGCGAAGAGCGCGGCGAGCGGTGCCGCGGCCAGCGAGGCGGGCAGCGCGCCGACGGCGGCGGGCGAGAAGGCCGCGACCGCCAGCGCCGTCCAGAGCAGCACGCGCCGCCGGGTCAGAAACATGCCGCGGAGTTTAGCGGAAACGGCGCGCGTCGGGAAACCGAGGGCGCGCTGCTGTTGACGCTTGAAGTTGCCGGGTGCTGTTGACGCTTCAAGTTGCAGGTGGCTAGACTGACGATTCTGCCTTCTGTCGGCGCGCGGGCGGCGCGAGTGTTTCCTGCGGCGGCTCGGCGCGCGAAGATTCTGATGAGCATGAAGACAAGCGAAACCACCGAAGCGCCTCTGGCCGCCGTCGCGCCGGAGCCGCGCGGCGCTGCGGCGGCGCGTGACGGCGCGGCGCGTGACGGCGAGGAGCCGGAATTTCAGGGCGTGCCTCACGTCTTCATCAAGTCTGAAGAGGCGGGCGTGCAGCTCAACCTCGCGGACATCTGGGCCTACCGCGAGCTGCTCTACTTCCTCGCCTGGCGCGACATCAAGGTGCGCTACAAGCAGACGCTCATCGGCGTGGCGTGGGTCATCATTCAGCCGCTTCTGATGATGCTCATCTTCACGCTCGTCTTCACGAAGTTCGCGCACGTGGACACGGGCGAGTTGCCCTACCCCGTCTTCGCATACTCCGGTCTGCTCCTCTGGACGTTCTTCGCGACGGCGGTGACGAGCGGAACCAACAGCCTGATCAGCAACACGAGCCTCGTCACGAAGGTCTACTTCCCGCGCGCCTTCATCCCGGCGGCGGCGGTCGCCGCGGGGCTGGTTGACCTCGCCGTCGGCTCGATTCTGCTCGCGGCGCTCGCCGCATACTACCGCGTGGACGCGGGCTGGAGCCTGCTGCTTCTGCCCGCGTTCGTTCTGCTGGCGACGTTGATGGCGCTCGGCGTCGGGATGCTCGCCTCGGCGCTGACGGTCAAATACCGCGACCTGCGACACGTGCTCCCCTTCCTTCTACAGGTCTGGATGTTCGCCTCGCCGGTCATCTACCCGACCGGGATTGTGCCGCCGAGCTGGCGCTGGCTGCTCGCCTTCAATCCGATGACGGGCGTGCTCGAAGGTTTCCGCTCGGCGCTCGCGGGTCTGCCGTTCGACTGGCCGCACGTCGCCGTCTCGGCCACGTTCGCCGCCGCGCTGCTCGCGTGCGCCTACTACGTCTTCCGCCGCCTGGAGGACACCTTCGCCGACGTGATTTGAGGTTTGGTGAAAGGGGAAGTTGGAAAGGGGAAAGGGAGCGAGCGGTCAGTAACCGCACGACTCTTCTGAGCAAGGAAGCAGGTTAACTTTACCCCTTCCCTGAAGGTTCGATTGATGAAGCCGGTCGTCAGAATCGAGAACGTGAGCAAGCACTATCGCATCGGCGGGCTGCTGCCGGGCTACGAGTTCACTTTGCGCGAGGTGGTCGGCCACGCGCTCGCGGCCCCGCTCAAGCGCCTGCGGCGCGGCAACGGCTCGCGGCAGCAGACGCTCTGGGCCTTGCGCGATGTCAGCCTCGAAGTCCGGAAGGGCGAGCTGGTCGGCATCATCGGGCACAACGGCGCGGGCAAAAGCACGCTCCTGAAAATCCTCTCGCGCGTGACGCGCCCCACGACCGGAGAGCTGGAAATCTACGGGCGCGTCGGCTCTCTGCTCGAAGTCGGCACGGGCTTCCACCCAGACCTGACGGGCCGCGAGAACGTCTACCTGAACGGCGCGGTGCTCGGCATGAAGCGCGCCGAGATCGCGCGCAAGTTCGACGAGATCATCGCCTTCTCCGAGCTGGAGAAGTTCATCGAGACGCCCGTGAAGTTTTACTCTTCGGGCATGTACGTCCGCCTCGCCTTCTCCGTGGCGGCGCACCTCGAACCCGAAATCCTCATCATGGACGAAGTGCTCGCCGTCGGCGACGTGGCCTTCCAGCAGAAGTGCCTCGACAAGATGCGCGACATACGCCTGCAAGGGCGCACGATCTTCTTCGTCTCGCACAACATGCCCGCGGTGACTCGCCTGTGCAAGCGCGCCGTGCTGCTCGAACAGGGCCGAGTCGTCGCCGACGGCCCCGTGCAAGGAGTCATCAACCACTACCTCACTTCGGGCTGGAAGGCCGGGGCGCTGCGCGAGTGGGCCGACCCGGAGGAAGCGCCGGGCGACCGTGTGGCGCGTCTGCGCCGCGTGCGCGTCTGCGACGAAGCGGGGCGCACGGTGGCCGCCGCCGACATCCGAAGGCCGGTACAGTTAGAGGTCACCTACGACGTGCTCGAAGGCGGGCACGCGCTCATTCCCGTCGTCGAGCTGCGCAACGAGGAGGGCACGCGGCTCTTCAGCACGCACGACGCACTCTCGGAGTGGCGCAGGCGCGAGCGCGCGCCCGGTCGCTACACGAGCGCCGTGCGCCTGCCCGGCAACTTCCTCTCCGAAGGGAGCCTCATCGCGCACGTCTCGATTATGTCGCACTTTCCGTCTACAATCCTGCACGCGCGCGCGGCAAACGCCGTTGCCTTCCAGGTCGTGGACGAGGCGGGCGAAGGCTCCGCGCGCGGCGACTACGTCGGGCCGATGCCCGGCGTCGTCCGCCCCCTGCTCGAATGGACGACTCACGCCGAGTCCGCCGAATGAAAAGAATCCGTCTGACTTGAAACAACCTCTACGCGAAAAGCTCCCGCTCTGGCTTAAGCTCAGGGTCAAGCGGATGGTCTTCGGCACCGTCGGCGCGGCGCTCAG
>JALZHC010000447.1 GCA_030914105.1 Acidobacteriota bacterium | reverse complement strand
CTTACATACAGGCCACCGGCAGCCTCGTCGCCGACGAGACATCGAACGTCGCGCCGAACACTTCGGGCCAGGTCGTCTCGACGCCGGTGAACGTCGGCGCGTTCGTCCGCCAAGGCGACGTTCTCGCCCGACTCAATCAGCGCGACGCGCTGCTCCGTTTGCAGCAGGCTCAGGCCGGAGTCACGCAGGCTCAGGCCGGAGTCCGGCAGGCAGAGGCGCGCATCGGCTTGCAGCCGGGCGGCAACTTCGACGCGAGCACGATTCCTGAAGTGCGCTCCGCCAACGCCGCGCTCGAACAGGCCGAAGCGAACCTGCGTCTCGCAGAAGCCAACGAGCGCCGCTACCGCGAACTCGTCCAGACGGGCGACGTGGCGATGAGCGTCTACGACCAATATCGAACGCAGCGCGACACCGCGCGCGCGCAGGTCAACAACGCGCGGCAGCAGCTTGAGACCGCCATCAACGTCGCGCGCCAGAGCAACCAGGCCGTGCAGTCTGCGCAGGCCCAGGTCGAATCGGCCCGCTCGGCGGTCGCCATCGCGCAGAAGGCCGTGGCCGACACCGTCATCCGCGCGCCTTACGCGGGCTACGTCAGCAGCCGCCCGGCGGCGGTCGGCGAGTACGTCACGCCCGCGTCGGTCGTCGCCACGGTTTTGCGCACGAACCCCATCAAGCTCGAACTACAGGTGCCGGAGGCCGACGTGCCTTCCATCACGCCGGGCATGGGCGTCTCGCTCCAGGTGGACGCGTTTGGCAACCGCAACTTCGCCGGACAGGTCTCTGCTATCAACCCCGCGCTTGACCCGGCCTCGCGCTCGGCGACCATCGAGGCGCTCGTCGAGAACGGCGACAACGCGCTCCGTTCGGGGATGTTCGCCACCGCGCGCATCGTCCGCCAGGGCGGAAGTCAGGCCGTCTTTGTCCCGAAGGCCGCGGTCGTCTCTGACCCGAACACGCAGTCCTACCGCGTCTTCGTCGTCCAGGACGGCACGGCGCATCTGAGAGTCGTGCAAGTCGGGCAGGACGAGGGCGAAACGATCCAGATACTCAACGGCGTCAACGCCGACGAGACCGTCGCCACCAGCAACCTCGAACAGCTCTACGAGGGCGCGCGCGTGCGCGAGCAACAGTAGTGAAGCGTTCAGCGGTCAGCACTCAGCTTTCAGCTTTTTCATGTTTCGTCAGTCGGACGATGAAAAGGGGCTGGCCATCAGTAAGGAAGAAAAGCTGAAAGCCGAGTGCTGAGTGCTGACAGCTTTTTACAAGCGGGACTTCTGACATGCAAAAGCTGGCTGAAATATGTGTGAGGCGGCCCGTCTTCGCCACCGTCATCATCCTCGTGCTGACGGTTATCGGCGGCTTCTCCTTCTTCACGCTGGGCGTTGACCGCTTCCCGAAGATCGACATCCCGACCGTCTCGGTGACGACGACGAACACGGGCGCGGCCCCCGCCGAGATGGAGACGGAGGTCACCGACGTTCTGGAAGGCGCGGTCAACACCGCCACCGGCATCGACGAGCTGCGCTCTTCTTCGTCAACGGGCCGCTCGTCCATCTCCATCAGCTTCGACCTCTCGAAAGACCCGGACGTGGCGACGCAGGAGGTGCGCGACAAGGTCAACACCGTCCTGAACCGCCTGCCCGCGACCGCCGACCCGCCCATCGTGCGCAAGGCCGACCCGGACGCGCAGCCCATCATCCTCTACTCGATGACCGGCCCCTACTCGGTGCGCGAACTGACCGACATCGCCAACGACCAGATCGTCAAGCGCGTCGAGTCGGCCTACGGCGTCGGCGACGTGACCATCTACGGCGCGCGCCTCCGCCAGATCAACATCCACCTCGACCCCGACCGCCTACGGGCCTACAACCTCTCGACCGTGGACGTGGCGAACGCGTTGCGCGCGCAGAACCTGGAGCTTCCGGGCGGGCGCGTCAACGAGGGTTCGCAGACGCAGACGCTGCGCACGATGAGCCGCGTGACGAAGGTCGAGGAGTTTAACCAGATCGCCGTCGCCAATAGGAACGGCTACTCGGTCAAGATCGGCGACATTGCGACCGTGGAGGACGGCGGCGTCGACCCGAACTCGATTTCGAGCCTCAACGGCGGCCCCGCCGTCACGCTCGCCATCGTCAAGCAGTCGGGGTCGAACACCGTCGCCGTCATCAAGGCCGTCAAGCAGCGCATGAATGAGGTCATCCCGACGCTGCCGCACGGCCTGCACTTCGAGATCGTCCGCGACCAGTCGGAGTTCATCGAGAACTCTCTGCACGCGATTGAAGAGCACCTGATTATCGGCGGCCTGCTCGCCGCGCTCGTCGTCTTCATCTTCCTCTGGAACTTCCGCTCAACAATCATCGCGGCTATCGCCATCCCAACCTCGATCATCGCGGCCTTCGCCTTCCTCGCCGCCTTCGGCTACTCACTTAACCAGATGACGATGCTCGCGCTGACACTGATGGTCGGCATCGTGATTGATGACGCCATCGTGGTGCTGGAGAACATCTATCGCTTCGTCGAGGAGAAGGGCCTGCACCCGTTCCAGGCGGCCATCGAGGGCACGCGCGAGATAGGTCTGGCCGTTCTGGCAACGACGCTCTCTTTGCTCGCGGTCTTCCTGCCGGTCGGCTTCATGGGCGGCATCGTCGGTCGCTTCATGTCTTCGTTCGGTTTAACTTCCGCCGCGGCCATCGCCGTCTCGCTCATTGTCTCGTTCACGCTGACGCCGATGCTCTCGGCGCGCTGGATTAAGGCGAAGAATGAGGAGCCGCTGCCCGCCGGCCCCGTGGCCTTCGAGGCGACCGGCGAGGGCACAAGCCCCTCGGACGAGAGGCCGGAGGAGCACGAGGAGAAGGCGCAAGAGCAGTCGTCGAAGGAGTCGCGCTTCTACCGACCGATTGACCGCACCTACAAGTGGATGCTCGAATGGTCGATGGCTCACCGCTGGGTCATCGTCCTCATCAGCGCCGTCGTCATCGCCTCGATCTACCCGATGTTCAAGCTCGCCGGCATCAACTTCCTGCCGGACGAGGACGAGTCTTCGTTCCAGATTCAGCTCCGCGCGCCGCAGGGCACGAGCCTCGCTGCCACGCAGTCCATACTCGATCACATCGCGCGCGATGTGCGCGAGAGGGTTCCGGGCGTGCAGGCGACTTTGGCGATTGCGGGCTTCGGCGGCCAATCGTCGCCGAACACCGGACAGGTCACCGTCGCACTGGTTCCTCCGAACAAGCGCTCGCTCTCGCAGGCCGAAATCATCCAGCGCGTGCGCGGCATCACGCGCACCTACCCGAAGAACCTGTTCATCGGCGCGTCCGCCGTCTCCTCGATCTCTTCCGCCATCGGCGGCGGTCGCTCAGGCTCGCTGGCCTTCTACATCTCAGGCCCAGACCTCGACAAGCTCGACGAGTACTCGAAGGCCATCGTCGACAAGGTCAAGCAGAACCCGAACATTCAGGACGCCGACCGCTCGCTCGTGCTCGGCAACCCCGAAACGCGCGTCGTGATCGACCGCCGGCACGCCGACGACCTCGGCGTCAAGGCCGGCGACATCGCGCAGGCCCTCTCGACGATGGTCGCCGGCTCGAAGGTTTCGACCTTCAGCGAGGGCACCGACCAATATGACGTGGTCTTGATGGCCGAGAACCAGTACCGGCAGAACACAGACTTCCTGAACCAACTGTCCGTGCCTTCATCGAAGGGCGGGACTGTCCAGCTCTCGAAGGTCGTGCGGTTGGAGCAAGGCACAAGCCCGACCTCGATTGACCGCATCAACCGGCAGCGGCAGGTGACCATCACCGGAGCCGTCTCGCCTACGGGGTCGGAGACCGAGGCGCTCAAGGCTTTGCAGCAGGCGGCGGCAGAGGTGCACATGGACGCGGGCTACTCGACCGGCGTCACGGGCCAGTCGAAGCAGTTGGGACAGGCGAACTACTACTTCATGCTCGCCTTCCTGCTCTCCTTCATCTTCATGTATCTGGTGCTCGCCGCGCAGTTCGAGTCGTTCATCCACCCGGTGACGATTCTCTTGACGCTACCGCTGGCGATTCCCTTCGCGCTGCTCTCGACCTTCATCGCCGGACAGAAGCTGAACATCTTCTCGGCGCTCGGCATCCTCGTCCTCTTCGGCATCGTCAAGAAGAACGCGATTCTCCAGATTGACCACACCAACGAGCTGCGACGCCACGGAATGGAGCGCTACAGCGCCATCATCCAGGCGAACCGCGACCGCCTGCGCCCCATCCTGATGACGACCATCGCGCTCGTCGCCGGCATGATCCCGCTCATCATGGGGAGCGGCGCGGGCGCGGCCACGAAC
>JALZHC010000446.1 GCA_030914105.1 Acidobacteriota bacterium | reverse complement strand
CGCGACCTCAAGCCGGCCACGCTCGAAACCGGCCTTCAGGTGCGCGTCCCCCTCTTCATCAAGGAGGGCGAGCGCGTCCGCGTCAACACGCAGACGGGCGAGGTCGCGGGCCGGGCCTGAAGGCAGAGGTCAGAGGTTAGTAGTTGAGCCGTGTTGCATCGCCCGCTCCGTCAGCAGAGGGATTAAAACCGCGCGCCGCACGCGAGCGCGCGACTACTGACCTCTGACCTCTGGCCTCTAACCTCTGCTTTGTTGTAACCTAGCGGGCACCGGCGAGACGGAAAAGCAATCTTAAAAAGAGGAGTTGGGAGATGAAGCTCAGAATTCTTTCGGCGTGCGTACTCGCGTGCGCCTGCGTGCTGGCCGCGTCTGCGCGCGCCGCGGCGCAGGACAACAAGGCGAAGCAGACGGACGTGAAGGTCTCGGGCGGCGAGCGCGACGCGGCGGCGAAGATTGACAAGGCTCAAGGGGCGGAGGCGAAATTGCAGGCCGGCGCGGAGTTCGTCAAGAAGTACCCGAAGAGTGCGCTGCGTCCGCAGGTCGCGCAGAAGATCGCCGACGAGATCGCCAAGACGCAGGACAACCAGCTCAAGATTTCGCTGGCCCAGACCTACCTCGGCTTCTTCACAGACCCTTCCGAGGCCGCGCTCGTCAACGACGCGCTCATGAACGCCTACCTCGCCGCCGGCAAGGCCGACGAGGCGTTCAAGATGGGGGACGAGCGCATCGCCAAGAACCCCGAAGACATTGACACCCTGCGCAGCCTCGCCATCGTCGCCTCGAACGAGGCCATTCAGGGGCGCACCGCCTACGCCGCGAAGGGGCAGCAGTATGGTGCCAAGGCCATCGAGCTGCTCGAAGCCGACAAGAAGCCGGCGGGCGTGGACGACGCGAAGTGGGCCGCGTACAAGGCCGACACGCTGCCCGCGCTCTACCGCGCCACGGGCGTCATCGCCTTCAAGACGAACGACACGGCCACGGCCATCACGCGGTTCGAGAAGGCCATCGCGCTCAAGCTGAACGACCCGGTCGTCTACCACATCGTCGGCGACCTGAATTATCAGGAGTACACACAGCTCGCGAAGCAGTATCAGGCCATGCCCGCGGGGGCCTCGAAGGAGGCCGCGCTCAAGCAGGTCGAGGCGCAGATGGACAAGACCATCGAGGCCTACGCACGCGCCCTGGCCTTCACAGAGGGTAACGCACAATACAAGGACGCCAACGAACAGGCCAAGCAGAACCTCGAAGACCTCTACAAGTACCGCCACGGCTCGACCCAGGGGGTTCAGCAAATCATAGACAAGTACAAGAAGCCCGCGACGCAGTAAATCAGTAGCCAGTAGCCAGTAGTCAGTAGCCGGTAGTCAGTAGGCTTCGCGCGGCGTGAGTTGATGATGATATCGCTGCCGCCCGCCAGCGAAGGCTTTTCTACTGACTACTGTCTACTGGCTACTGTCCACTTCTTTCCTTCCCCCGCCCGCTGCGCTATACTCCGACGCCTCCGACAAACCTTCACCCACACGGGCCGCCCCTGTCGGAGGTCGCTTGCTTGAACCTCGCGCGTCCGTCGTCAGCGTTCGGCTGAACGCACTACAGGGGAAAACATCCCGGAGGAGATTTATCATGCGCAGCCCGTCCCGTAAGAGCTTCGTCTTCACCGCGCTTCTCGCCATGCTCGTCGCGCTCGGCGCGGTCGCCACGCGCGCCGCCGACTTCAAGCGCGAGGTCATCTACCAGATCATCACCGACCGCTTCTTCGACGGCTCGTCGGCCAACAACAACCCTTCGCAGTCCGCCGGACTCTACGACTCGACGAAGACCAACTGGCGCGTCTACTGGGGCGGCGACCTCGCAGGCATCCAGCAGAAGATGTCCTATCTCGCGGGCCTCGGCGTCACGGCCATCTGGATTTCGCCGCCCGTCGACAACCTCAACACGAACATCCCCGACGGCAACGGCAATCCGACCGCTTCTTATCACGGCTACCAGGGGCGCGACTTCAAGCGCGTCGAAGAGCACTTCGGCAACGCCTCGAACACCTGGACGGACTTCGACAATCTGGTCTCCGCCGCCCACTCGAACGGCATCAAGGTCATCATCGACTTCGCGCCCAACCACACCACGCAGGATAACGCCGGAGAGTTCGGGGCCTTCTACGACAACGGCACGCTCGTCGGCAACTACACCAACGACACGAACGGCTACTTCCATCACAACGCGAACATTTCGGGCGGGGGCTGGGACGACCGCTATCAGGTCGAGTACTACACGCTCTTCGACCTCGCAGACCTCAACCAGGAGAACGCGACCGTTGACGGCTACCTGAAAGCTTCCGCCGCACTCTTCCAGCAGCACGGCGTTGACGGCTTCCGCATTGACGCCGTCAAGCACGTCACGTGGGGCTGGGAGTACAGCTTCGCCAACTCCATCTACACGAACGGCGACAGCTTCCTCTTCGGCGAGTGGTTCCAGAACAGCACCAGCGACCCGCTCTACCACGACTCCTACAAGTTCGCGAACAAGAGCGGCATCTCGCTCCTCGACTTCCCCTTGAACGCCGCCATCCGCAACGTCTTCGGCTCGAACACGAACTTCTCCGACATCGACTCGGTCATCTCGGCCGAAGGCTCGAACTTCACCTGGAAGGAAGACCTCGTCACCTTCATCGACAACCACGACATGTCGCGCTTCCTCTCCCTCAACAATAACCAGAACCGCCTGCACGAAGCGATGGCCTTCGTCCTCACCTCGCGCGGCGTCCCGTGCATCTACTACGGCACCGAACAGTATCTTCACAACGACACGTCGGGCGGCACAGACCCCTACAACCGCCCGATGATGGCGACCTTCGACACGACGACGACCGCCTACAAGCTAACGGGCAAGCTCTCGACCTTGAGGCACAGCAACCCCGCCGTCCCCTACGGCTCGATGTCGCAGCGCTGGATCAACTCGGACGTCTACATCTACGAGCGCAAGTTCTTCGGCTCGGTCGTCCTCGTCGCCATCAACAAGAACGACACGACCGCTTACAACATCACGGGCCTCAACACATCCTTGCCCGCCGGCTCGTATACGGATTACCTGACGGGCCTGCTCGGCGGCTCGTCCATCACGGTGACGACCGGGACGGGCGGCAACAATCCCGTCTCGGCCTTCAGCCTTCCCGCGCACACGGTCGCCGTCTGGCAGTTCACCGAAGGGACAGCCGCGCCCGAAGTCGGCTCGATAGGCCCGACGGTCGGCCAGCCCGGCGTCAAGGTCACAATTGCGGGCCGCAACTTCGGCGCGACGCAGGGCGCGGGAAGCGTCAAGTTCGGAACCACGGCCGCCGCGATCAACTCCTGGTCTGACACAAGTATCGTCGCCACCGTGCCCTCGGTCACCAACGGTAGCTACAGCGTGACCGTCACAAACAACGGCGGCACGGCCTCCAACAGCATCCAGTTCACGGTCTTGACGGCCAAGCTCATCCCCGTCACCTTCACCGTCAACAACGCCACCTCGACCGTGACGGGCGACTATATCTTCCTCACCGGCAACACCGTCGAGCTTGGCAACTGGGCGACGACCTGGGACGGCGCGGTCGGCTCGATGCTCCCGCCCAACTACCCGAACTGGTTTTTGAACGTGAGCGTCCCCTCCGGGCAGACCATCCAGTTCAAGTTCATCAAGATCGCCGCAAACGGCGCGGTCACCTGGGAGGCCGGCTCGAACCACACCTACACCGTGCCGACGAGCGGCACGGGCTTCGTCAACGTCAACTGGCAGTACTGAGGAAAGGATGAAGGCGGAAGGATGAAGGATGAGAAGTAGCCAGTAGCCAGTAGACAGCATAAAGGCAACTGCTTCCCTACTGGATACTGACTACCGCTTTTCCTTCATCCTTCATCCTTCTTATGTGGCGCGCGGATGGGAAAGCTTCACTTGAGGCTGGCGCTGTTGTTCGCGTTGGTTTCTCACGCCGCACTCGCGTCCGCGGCGGCGCAGGCACAGCCCGCGCAGCCGGCGTTGAAGGCGGACGACAAGGCGAAGCAGGATGAGAAGTCGAAGCAGAAGGCGAGCGCCGAGGCGCTCAGAAAGTACGCGGGCCGCTACGAGCTTGAGGTCGGCCTCATCCCCGTCTCGACTTTAGACGTGACGGTCGCCGACGGCGAGCTGTGGATGAAGCCTTCGCTCGTCAGGAAGCGGCGGCTCGTCCACAAGTCGAAATCCGTCTTCACGGACGAACTCGAAGGCACGCCCGTCACCTTCAACCGCGACGACGCGGGCCAGGTCGTCGGCCTCACCTTCGTCTACGAGGGCGAGCCTTACACTGC
>JALZHC010000445.1 GCA_030914105.1 Acidobacteriota bacterium | reverse complement strand
AGGCCGGGTAGATGCCCGCGATCATGCCGATGACGCCGGAGACGCCGACCGCTAGCACGACGTAGATGAACGTCACCGTCATCGTCCAGCCGGTCAGGATCGAGATCAGCCACGTCAGCCCGACCGCCAGCAGGAAGCCGAGGACGCCGCCGCACGTCGTCAGGAAAGACGACTCGATGAGGAACTGGAGGAGCATCTGCTTGCGCGTCGCGCCGAGCGCCTTCCGCAGCCCGATCTCGAAGGTGCGCTCGGTGACGCTGACGAGCATGATGTTCATCACGACGATGCCGCCGACCAGGAGCGAGATGGCCGTGATGGGGACGACGACCAGAGCGATGCCGCCCGTGAACGAGTCGATCTCGCCCGCCACCTCGCCCGTGTTCACCAGCCCGAAGTCGTCGTCATCGCCGCCCGAAAGCTTGTGCTTGTTCCTGAGCGCCGTGCGCGCGTCCTCGATGGCCGCGTCGAACTGCTCGCGCGAGCGCGCCTTGCCGTGAATCTGTATGCTCTGGCGGCCCCCGAAGATTTTGCGGTAGGCCGTCAAGGGCACGTACATCTGCTTGTCGAACGACTGCCCGAACATCGAGCCGCGCTTCTCCTCGACGCCGACCACCGTCATCGGCAGGCCGCGCACGTTGACGGTCTTGCCGATGGGGTCTTGACCGGGGAAGAATTTGTCCTTCACGTCGGCCCCGATGACGGCGACCATCGAAGCCGTGTCGTACTCCTGCTGGAGGAAGAAGCGCCCCTCGTCAATCGTCTTGTCCTCGATGGTCTGCATGTTCGGCGTGCAGCCCTGTATCTGGACGCCGAACAGCTCCTCGCCGTTCTGCTTGATGTCCACCTGATTCATGAGCTGCGCGCCGACCTCCTCGCACGCCGCGCAGTGTTCGTGCACCCACTCGTAGTCGTCGAGGTGGAGAATCTTGTTGCGGCGGTTCATCTTCTCCCAGTCCTCCTCGGAGAGGTGGCCCTGGTGCGCCATGCGCGCGATCATAAAGTGGTTGACTCCCAGAACAGCCGTCACCTTCTCCATGACGTAGGTGTTCAAGCCGGAGATAGCCGCGCCGACGACGACGACCGAGGCCACGCCGATGATGATGCCGATCAAAGTCAGGAAGGCGCGCAGCTTGTGCGCGAAGATGGATTGCAGGGCGATGCGCGCGGCGTCGGCGTAGAAGGTATAAAGCGTTCTCATAAAAACTCTTTTGCTGATTGGCGAGTCCAGGGATACCCGGACTCGTCTCTAATACGCCGACGCGCCGCGTAATGTTTACGCGAAGTTCGACGGCCTTCCGACCGTCCTCGGCGGGAGAAACTGCCCGACTGTTCCCCTTTAGACACCCGATGCACGCGCGCCGTTCCCGGCCTGGACGGAAGGTGGAAACGCGGGGCTCGCCGTGTCAGTAGAGACGGCGGGAGCGGCCCGCGTGTAAACAGGGCGGTTCGATTTTTTAACGGGTCGGTTTTATTTGCTTTCGGGTCGGTTTTATCGGCGAGTCATTTCAAAGAGGTGGTGGCCGTAGGCGGGCACGTCGAGGTAGAGGCCGGGCGAGAGAAGCCCTTCGCCGTCCCTCAAGTATTGCGCGTCGCTCAGCGCGTCACACAAAAGCCAACGGCGAGCGCGCAGCGCGTGCAGGTCGAGCGGAAGATAGCACTGTGCGCGCGCGTCTGAGAGGTTGACGGCGACGAGGCGTATCTCTTCGCCCGAAGTCCAGAGGCTCGCGGCGAAGTTCTCGTGGCTCGGATTGCCCTCCCACGCCGCGCGCGGCTCGACCGAGCGCCACTCGCCTTCGTGAAAGACCGCGTGCGCGAGCGCCGCGAGCAGTCGCCGGTAGTGCTCTTGCGTTTCGGCGTCGGCTGTCTCCTGCGGCCTGCGCCCAAGGTGGACGGAGAGCTTCGTGCGTCGGCCCTCCAACTGCCCCTCGTGTAGAAGGCGCAGGCCCGTGAGCGTGAGCGCGAGGGCGGACGCGGCCCTGCCGCGCTCAGGGCCGAAGGCTGCGAGCGCGCGCGGCTCGTCGTGGTTCTCGACGAAGCGCGCGAGGCGGTTTTGATAGCTCAGGTCTGCGCGCAGGTGCGCGCGCACGGAAGGGCCGCCCTCATGGAGAAGGCGGTCGTAGAGTCGCTTGTCGTAGGCGAAGTCGAAGCCCTGCTGTTGCAGACGGTACTCCATGTCCCAGTAGACTTCGGCCATGAAAATGAAGTCGGCGTGCTCGGCCCTGACCCTCTTAATCGCTTCGGGCCAGAACTCCGCGCCCGCCTCATCGAACTCGGCGCCCCACGTGCGCGTGAAGACCTCGCGCGTAACGAGCATCGCCATGTCGCAGCGCACGCCGTCGCACTTCGAGGCGACCGAGAGAAGCTCGCCGGTCATCGCGTCGCGCGTCTCGGCGCGCCGGTAGTCGAGCTGCACGGTGTCGCGCCAGCCCGCGAAGTAAGGGTCGCGCCCGTGCGCGAAGACGCGCCCCCTTTCACCTTCGCAAGCCTCTCGGCCTTCGCAAGCCTCTCCGCCTTCGCCCGCGCGACCGTTGACGCCCGCCCTACCTCTGACGACCGCGCTTTCTTCCGCGCCCGCGCCTACGCCTTCGCCCGCGCGGAAGTAGTTCTGCGGCTCGCCCGAAAGCTTCGCGTCGTCGCCCTGCACCAGAAGCTCCGGGCGCGACGCCACCCACGGATGATCAATCGCCATGTGGTTGGGCACGAAGTCGAGGACGAGCCGGAGGCCGAGCGCACTCAGACGCGCACGCAAGTCTGCGAGTCCATCGTCGCCGCCGAGCGAGAGGTCAACGCGATAAGTTCTGATCGCGTAAGGCGAGCCGACGATGTCTTCGTCCGTGAAGTCTGGGAGCGTGCGCGCGTACTCTTCGCGCAGGGACGGGTCTGTGCGCGAGAAGGCTCGCGCGGCGGGGCTGCGCTCCCAGACGCCCATCAGCCACACGGCGGCGAAGCCCAGAGACGCGAGCCGCTCAAGCTCCGCCCGCGGCACGTCGCCGAGCGTCACACGCCCTTCGCGGGCGCGGCTCAGCTCTTCGAGCCAGGCCCACGTGTTGATCTCGTAGACGGTCGGGTGTCTCGGCCAGAAGCTCATCCGTCCCATCCTTTCGCCTTCAATGTGTGAACCCGCGCGTGTAATTCGCCCGCCGCTCAGGCGTCCTCCGCGAGCCGGAGGCCGGCGAAGGCGATGCGGAAGTGGCGGCGAAAGAAGTTGCGGAAGGAGGCGCGAAGGACGGACGCGCCCGTGGCCCACGAGCCGCCTTTGAGGACGCGGTGGTCGCCGTCGAACCAGGCCTCGGAGTATTCGGGATAGGGGAAAGGCTCGAAGCCTGGGAAGCCTTCAAACGGCGTGGCCGTCCACTCCCAGACGTTGCCGCTCATGTCGAGGCAGCCGTAACGGGAAGCGCCCGCGGGGAAGCTGCCGACGGGCGTCGTGCCCCAGCGGCGCAGGTCGAAATTGCAGAGCGCGTCCGAAGGCTCTTCGTCTCCCCAGGCGTAAAGGCGCTTGCGCGCGCCGTCCCACGCGGCGGCCTTCTCCCACTCGGCTTCGGTCGGCAGACGCTTCCCGTCGAAGCGCGCGTAAGCCGCCGCCTCGTACCAACTGATGCCCGTGACCGGATGAGTCGCACGAAGCGCGACCTCTTCAAACATGCGCCGCTCGGCCCAACCCTCTGCGCCTTCGCGCCGCCAGTAGAGCGGGCGAGTCCAATCCTCCTTCTCGCGCCAGCGCCAGCCCTCTTCCGTCCAGAACTCGCGCCGCTCATAGCCGCCTTCGGCGACGAAGCGCGCGAACTCGCCGTTCGTCACGGGCACGCGCGCGACGCGGAACGCCGGCACGAAGACCTCGCGCGCGGGCCGCTCGTTGTCGTAGGCGAACGAGCCGCGCGCCGCGCCCATCTCGAACGAGCCTTCGGGGACGAGAATCATTTCGCGCGCTTCGCTCGGAACGTCGAGAGCTTCGCCCGCGGCGTCGAGAGCTTCGCCCGAAGCGTCGCGCGCTCCGACATCGGCACGCGTGAGGCGTGGTTCGTTCGCGCCGGCGTCGGGCCGCGTCTTCTTCGACGGGTCGAGCAGTTGGAAGAGGTAGGCGAGCGTTTCCTGATGCTGGCGCTCGTGTTCGAGGACGAGCTGGAGGACGTAGCCGTCGCGGAGCAGAGGGTCTGGCGAGTCGAAGTCGAAGCCGTCGAGACACGCGAGCGCGAGCGCGCGCACGCGCCGCAGGTAGTCTTCCATCTCGCGCCGCGTGGGCAAGTCCTTCGAGTCCTCGCGCGGCGTCCTGATGGGGTCGAAGATGCGCTCGTAAGCCGGGTCGGGCGCGGGCAGGGCCAGA
>JALZHC010000052.1 GCA_030914105.1 Acidobacteriota bacterium | reverse complement strand
GTCATGCGCCCCTCAGGCGTGAGCGCGCGCACGGCCTCGCCCGCATACTCGATAACGTGGGCGGTCGCGCCGTCAGTTCCGATCTGCCCGATGAGTCCGAGCGCGAGGTCTTTCGCGGTGACGCCTTCCGCGAGCGCGCCGGAGGTTCGCACGAGCATCGTGCGCGGCCTCGACTGTTGCAGGGTCTGCGTCGCCAGAACGTGCTCGACCTCGCTCGTGCCGATGCCGAAGGCGAGCGCGCCGAAGGCTCCGTGCGTCGAAGTGTGGCTGTCGCCGCAGACGATGGTCGTGCCCGGCTGCGTCAGGCCCAGCTCCGGGCCGATGACGTGGACGATGCCCTGCTCAGCCGCGCCCACGTCGTAGAGCCGGACGCCGAACTCGCGGCAGTTGCGCCGCAGGGCTTCCATCTGCTGCGCGGCGATGGGGTCGGCAATGGGAAGACTTCTGTCCGTCGTCGGCACATTGTGGTCAACGGTCGCTACGGTCAAGTCAGGTCGGCGCACGCGTCGGCCCGCGGCGCGCAGGCCGTCGAAAGCCTGCGGCGAAGTGACTTCGTGGACGAGGTGCAGGTCGATGTAGAGCAGCGCCGGCTCGCCCGCCTGCTCGCGGACGACGTGCGAGTCCCAGAGTTTGTCGAAGAGTGTTCGAGGCATGGGTGAACAGGTATTGGGTGTTAGGTTTTGGGTGCTGGTAAAAGACATCCCCAGCACCTAAAACCCAATACCCCTTTCAGACTGCGTGATAAGCGTGGCGCATGTCGGCGAGTTCGGCGACCGCGTCGGAGACGAGCGCGCCCATCTCGACAGTGCCGACTATGCGCGGGCTTGAGCCGCCGCGCAAGTCTGCCGTGCGGTAGCCCGCTTCGAGCACGTCGCGGATGGCCGATTCAACGTCCTGCGCCTCTCGTTCGAGCCGCGCCGTGTGGCGCAAAAGCATCGCCGCCGACGCGATTGCGCCGAGCGGATTGGCGAGGCCGCGGCCCGCGATGTTAGGCGCTGAGCCGTGCACGGGTTCGTAGATGTCCACCTCTCCGCCGATGCTCGCCGAGGCGAGCATGCCGAGCGAGCCGGCGATGACCGCGGCCTCGTCCGAGAGTATGTCGCCGAAGAGGTTCTCGGTCAGGATCACGTCGAAGCGGCGCGGGTTCGTCATCAGGTGCATCGCGCATGCGTCAACGTAGACGTGCTCGACCGAGACCGCCGTGTAGTCGCGCGCGACGCGCGAGACCACTTCGCGCCAGAGCCGCGACGTTTCGAGCACGTTCGCCTTGTCCACGGAAGTCAACTTGCCGCGCCGCGCGCGCGCCGCCTCGAACCCGACGCGCGCGACGCGCTCGACCTCGCGCGCCGTGTAGCGCATGGTATTGAAGGCCGAAGCGCCTTCCCCTTCAGTCCCGCGCGGCTCGCCGAAGTAGAGTCCGCCCGTGAGTTCGCGGACGATGAGCACGTCCGCGCCGCGCACGACCTCTGCGCGCAGCGGCGAGCAGTCGGCGGTCGCCTCCTGGCAGGCGACCGGGCGCAGGTTGGCGAAAGCGCCGGCGGCGCTCCGGAGCGCGAGCAGGCCGGCTTCGTGACGCGCGTCGCCCGCGAGTCCGTCGTATTTGGGCGCGCCGACCGCGCCGAGCAGCACGGCGTCGGACGCGAGACACGCGTCGAGCGTCGCGCGCGGAAGAGGGCTTCCCGTCCGCTCGATGGCAGCGCCGCCGACGGGTCGTTCGTCGAAGTTGAACTCGTGGCCGTATGCGTCGGCCACGGTTCGCAGCACGCGCACGGCCTCCGCCGTCACCTCCGGCCCGACGCCGTCGCCCGGCAGTGTCGTGATGTTCAGTCTCATTTCAACTTCCCGTGTTTCGTAAAGAGTCCTTCAGTCCTCACGCGGCGCAAAGTATCGGCCACCGACCAACGCGCGCGGTGCCGACGCGAGAAGGCCGGTGGCCGTTCGATTCCGCAAGAGCAGTTATCCGCCGTAGACCTCCGCGATCTCGAACCTCAGCGCGTCGGGAGGCACGGCGGAAGCAGTCTCGCGCGCGCGCGATGCGGGCAGCAGCGAGATCAAGTCCTGGTCGTAGATGCTCTTTTTGCGGTCGGCGAGCTTCGTGAACCTGTGGTAGGTCGCGCGCAGCTCTTCGGCAGAGAGCGTGATGCCCAGCTCCTCGTAGCGGCGCGAGAGCGCGTGGCGGCCCGAATGCTTGCCGAGCACGATGCGGTTGGCGGGCACGCCCACAGACTCCGGCGTCATAATCTCGTAGCAGAGCGGGTTCGAGAGAACGCCGTGCTGGTGTATGCCGGCCTCGTGCGCGAAGGCGTTGCGGCCCACGACGGCCTTGTTCGGCTGCACGCTGAAGCCTATGGTCTCGGAGAGCAACTGGCTCGTCGGGTAAATCTCTTCCGTGCGCACGCCGCACGAGAAGGGCAGGCGGTCGCTTCGGACGTGCAACGCCATGACGACCTCTTCGAGGGCGGCGTTGCCGGCGCGCTCGCCGATGCCGTTGACCGTGCACTCGATCTGTCGCGCGCCTGCGCCGAGCGCGGCGAGGCTGTTGGCGACGGCGAGGCCGAGGTCGTTGTGGCAGTGCACGCTGATGGTCACGTCCTCGCGCCCGGCGACGACGCGCTCGCGCACGGTCTTGACCAGCTCGAAGAACTCGCCGGGCGTCGTGTAGCCGACGGTGTCCGGGACGTTGAGCGTGCGCGCGCCGGCCTCGACCGCGGCGGCGAAGACCTCGCACAAATATTCAACGTCGCTACGCGTCGCATCTTCGGCTGAGAACTCCACGTCTGCGGCGAGCGAGCGGGCAAGCCGCACGGCGTCGCTCGTCATCTGGAGGACTTCCGCGCGCGTCTTCTTCAACTTGTGTTCGAGGTGGATGTCGGAGGTGGCGACGAAGGTGTGCAGGCGGGGCCGGGCCGCGCCGCGGACGGCCTCCCACGCGCGCATGATGTCGGCCTCGGTCGTGCGGCAGAGCGCGGCCACGCGGGACTCGCGGCACACGTCGGCGACGGCCCGAACGGCAGCGTAGTCGCCGTCTGAAGCGATGGGGAAGCCGGCCTCGATCACGTCCACGCCGAGCCGCTCCAGCCGTTGTGCCAGCTCGATCTTCTCCTCAAGGTTCATCGAGCAGCCGGGCGACTGCTCGCCGTCGCGCAGGGTCGTGTCGAAGATCGTGATGCGTTCGGATTGGGTCATGTGTGTCGCCTCGAAGGAGACGACATCCTAGTGGACGCGCGAGGGAAAACTCAAAGTTAAAATTCTTATGGCCGGATAAATCTCGCAAATGGTGCGGGGGTGGTGAAGAGTTCGTTCGCGGCGGGCTTGCTATTGACATCCCACACCGGCGCGAATATCTTACCCGCGTTTCGTAGAGCTCCTGCTTGTGCCAGACTCTCACGTTCCAGAGACCCTCTAGGTTTCGTAAAATGGTTCTGCCAAGGACAGACAGCAAGTATGCGGTGTTTCTGAGCTACAGCGGCGAAGACCGCGAAGTGGTGCAAAAAATTGCCGTCTACCTGTCGGACGAGGCGAAACTAGACCCCTGGTTCGATCAGTGGTCGCTGATACCTGGAGAGCCTTGGGTCCAAAATTTGGAGAGGGGGCTGGAAGCCTCTTCGTCCTGCGCCGTCTTCATTGGCAAGAGCGGTCAAGCGCCCTGGCAACAGCCGGAGGTGGAGGCGGCGCTCCGGCAGCAGGTCAGGGAAAAGGGGTTTCGCGTCATCCCCATTTTGCTGCCGGGCACTCCGCGGGAGCCGAAGCTGCCCGCCTTCCTTTCGGGAAATTCCTGGGTCGATTTTCGGGGCGGGCTTGACGACGACACCGCGCTGTGGCGTTTGGAGTGCGGAATCCGCGGCATCCCTCCAGGCCCCGGCAGGCCGCGAGCGGAAGCGCCGTCGCCCGCTCCCGCGCCGCCGAGCCCCGACAGGATAGAACCTGTCAACGTCGAGGTCGCACGCGCCGAAAGACCCGCACGCATCTTCATCAGCTACCGCCACCGCGAGCCGGACAGCTCGCTCGCGCACGTCTTCGCCGACGCCCTGAAGAAGGCGGGCCACGAAGTCTTCATCGACACGGGGCTGCGCTGGGGGGCCGACTGGGTGAAGGGGATAAGGGAGGCGCTGGAGAGGTCGGAGTTTCTCCTGCTGCTGCTCTCAAGCGAGTCGGGGGCGAGCGAGATGGTCGTCCGCGAAGTCGCGCTGGCCCGCGAGCTGGCCGAGCAGCGCAACGGTTGCCCCGTGATCCTGCCCGTCCGTTTGAGCCTGCCGTTCACAGAGCCGCTGCCTTACCAGTTGGCCGTCAACCTGCATAACATCCATCAGGAGACCTGGGACGAACGCGGCGACACCGCGCGCCTCGTGAATCGTTTACTGACGACGGTCGCCGAAGGGATTAGCTGGAACGAGGGCGCATCCGCTCCGCCCGCGGCGGTCGGCCAGCCCGCCAAGCTCCAGCCCCAGTTCGACCCGCGGAGCCTCGTCATACCGGGCGGCTCCATCAAGTCTGATTCCCGCTTCTACGTCATCCGGAAGGCCGACAACGAGGTCTTCAAGGAGCTACAGAAACCGCGCGCCCTCGTCACCCTGCGCGGGCCGAGGCAGACGGGGAAGACCTCTCTGATGATGGGGATGTACGTCGCGCTCCGGCGCGCCGAAGAGCGGCTGCGCACCGTGTTCGTAGACTTTCAGGCGCTCGAAGATAAAGACCTCCGGTCGCGCAACGCCATCTGGCGCGCCATCGCCGCGCAGATCGCCAAGCAGCTTCAGATCGTTGACAGGAAGGCGGCGGACTGGAGGCCCGACGACAGCCATCAGGGCAACATCACGAACTTTCTGGATCGATACGTCTTCGCGCGCGAGGCGACGCCGCTGCTGCTCTGCCTCGACGAAGTCGACCGCCTGTTCAGCTCGCCGATAGGCTCGAAATTTTTCAGCTCGGTCAGGGCGTTCTTCAACGACGGAGCGCGGGATGGTTCGAGCTGGGAAAAGGTCAGGTGGCTTCTGGGCACCTCGTCCGAGCCGAGCTTCTTCATCGCCGACCTCAGACAGTCTCCTTTCAACGTCGGGCTGCGCGTAGAGCTTGGCGTCTTCACCCGACAGGAGGTCGAGACTCTGGCGGGGCGGCACGGCCTTTCGCTCGACCAAGACACCTCGGAGGAGGTGATGAGCTACGTCGGCGGGCGACCCTACCTCACACACCTCCTGTTCTACCACCTGGCGCGTTACCCGGAGACGCGCGCGAAACTCTTCGACGCGCGGGCCGGCAGCAGTGGCATCTTCAGAGACCACCTGCACAGCTACCTCGTGCAGTTCCAGCGGGAGGAAGCTCTGGCCAAAGCGATGAGAAGGATCATCAGTGGCGACCACGCCGGCATCGTTGCGTACAACGGCGTCATGGCCCTGCTGGCCAAAGCGATGAGAAGGAACGTCAAGGGCTACGGCGGCGAAGACGCGAGGCTGGCCGAGCGCCTCGAGGCGGCGGGGCTGGTGCGACGCGACGAGCGCTCGCAGAAAGTCGTCCCGGCCTGCCGCCTCTACGCCGAGTTCTTCGGCAGCGAGCTGAAGTAGATGAGTAAATCGTCAGCCTTCTTCCAGGTCGGCGGGACGCTGAGCGAGGACGCGCCGAGCTACATCGAGCGCCCGGCGGACACGGAGCTGCTCGCCGCGCTCGAACGGCACGAGTTCTGTCTGGTGCTGGCCCCGCGGCAGATGGGGAAGTCAAGCCTGATGGTTCACGCCATCGCGCGCCTGAAGAAGAAGGGGGTCGCCTCCGCCGTCGTTGACCTGCAACCCTTAGGAAGCCAGTCGGACTTCGAGCGCTGGTTCGTCGATGTCATCTACCAGATCACGCGCACCGCCAGGCTCAAGACGAACACCGAAGAGTGGTGGAAGGCCAAGCGTGAGCTGGGGCCGACGCAGCGCTTTATGGCCTTCCTCGAAGAGGTCGTGCTCGCCGAAGTAGACGGCGACATGGTGCTCTTCTTCGACGAGATAGATTCTGTCCTGACGCTCCCTTTCTCCGACGACTTTTTCACCACCATCAGATCAATCTACAACTCGCGCGCCGTCAACCCCGAACTGAAGCGCCTGTCGGTCGTCCTGCTCGGCGTCGCCACGCCCTCCTCCTTCATCAGGGATCGCACTCGCACCCCCTTCAACATCGGCGAGTCGATCTCGCTGACCGACTTCTCGGAAGATAAGACAACGCCCTTCCAGGAAGTGCTCGGCCCGCACAGCGAGGGCGTCGTGGATCGAATCTTTTACTGGACGAACGGGCAGCCGCTGCTGGTGCAGAAGCTCGCCGCCGCCGCCTACGCGTGGCCGCTGGACGAGCGCAGCCCGGAGCGGGTTGACGAAGAGGTCGAGCAATCTTACCTACGCCTGAAGATCGAGCGGGACACGCACTTCAAGTTCATCCAGGACTACCTGCTCGACGCCGCCGGCAGCGTCCGCAAAACCCTCAAGACCTACCGCGACGTTCTGAATGGGAAAGGCGTGGAGGAGAGCGAGCAGTCCCCGACGCAGGCGCGCCTTAAACTGGCGGGCGTCGTCAGGAGCGAGGGCGGCAGGCTCGCGCCGCGCAACCGCATCTACGAGAATGTCTTCAACCTGGAGTGGGTGAACGAACACCTCCCCGCCGACTTCCAGAAACGGCTCGCCTACGGCGCGTCCGTCGCCTTCGCTCTCGCCCTGGTCGCGCTCGTCTGGATGTGGTTGTTTCCAGCACCTGCCGCCGGTGTAGGAAGCACCGCTAGACCCTTGCGCGTCGGCATCGTGACGTGGCCCGGCTACGCCGGCGGCCTCGTCGCCAACAACGGCTTCAAGCCGAACCACGACTGCATCTTCTTCAACAAGTACGGCCTCGAGGTTGAGTTCCTCCTGATGGAGGACATCGACGTGCGCAACAAGGCCTTCGCCAAGGGCGGCGCGGACGGCGTCGACATCGTCTGGTCGACCGTTGACTTCTGGGCCAACGAGCTTCCGTCCTTCCTCGGTGACGGCGTGAAGGCGCGGGCCATCATGCAGGTGGATTGGTCGCGCGGCGGCGACGCCATCGTCGTCGACCCGAGCATCAAGCGGATCGAAGACCTCAAGGGCAAGACCGTCTCACTCGCCACGCAGACGCCTTCGGACTGGCTGCTTGAATACAGCCTGGAGAACTCCAGCCTCGACGAGGCCGACCGAAACGACATCACCAAGCGGCTCGTCGGGACGACGGCCTCGCCCGACGCCCGCCAGAACTTCGTCGCCAAGAAGGTGGACGCGGCAGTGGTCTGGGAGCCGGACGTGAGCGAGGCTCTGTCGAAGCGGCCCGGCTCGAAGGTGCTTCTGTCGTCGAGGGATGCGGCCAACCTCATCGCCGACCTGATGGTGGCGCGCGAGGACTTCATCAAGGATCACCCCGACGTGGTCAAGGCCTTCGTCCAGGGCTGGATGGACGGCACGCAGGAGGCCAACAAGAACCCGGACAAAGTGGTGCGCCTGCTGATGGACAACGAGCCGGTCTACAAGGAGCTGGGCGACCAGGTGACGCGCGCCAGCCTGCCGACCGTGCGCTGGGCCGACATGACCGACAACACGAAGATGTTCGGCCTCGACGGCAGCGAGCCGCTCTTTGACCGCATCTTCAAGCAGGCGAGCCAGGCCTGGGTCAAGCGCGGCTACATCACGCACACGCCCGCGGCCCCTGAGCAGGCCAAGGACGTCTCTTTCCTCAAAGAGATTTACGCCGCCTCGCCCGTCCAGGCCGCCAGCGACATCAGCCTCAAGCCGGCTGACCCGACCGTCGCCAACAAGCAGGCGGTCACGTCAACGACCGTGAGCATCAACTTCGCCAGCGGCAAGAGCGACTTCGACGCCACGGCACAGCAGGGCGACTTCGACAAGCTCGTGACCCTGGTGCAGACGATGTCGGGCGCTTACATCCGCGTCGAGGGGAACACCGACAACGTCGGCTCGGCGGACGCCAACCGCCAGCTCAGCCAGCGGCGCGCGCAGTCGGTCGTGGACTACCTCGTCCAGCGCTACAAGCTCGACAAGAACCGCTTCATCATCGTCGGCAACGGGCCGGACAAGCCCATCGCCCCGAACACTACCGACGAGGGGCGTCAGAAGAACCGGCGCACCGACGTGCAGATCGTCTCGGCCAGGTCGTAGGCGGCGGAGGAGAGATGAGCATACCAACCCGCGACGTGAAGACTTTCTTCCGTCCCACGGTCGCCCCCAGCGCGCGCAAGCACCACGCCCACGCGCGCTGGGGCATCCGCAGCCGCCTGTCGGCGCGCGAGGACTGGGTCATCGGGCTGATCGGGATCGGCACGGTCATCCTCATCTGGTGCGCCCTCGTCTACAGCGGCCTGGTGCAGACCATCTACCTTCCCACGCCGGGCATGATCTGGCGCGGACTGGTCGAGTACCACGTCGAGCGCAACTGGCTCTTCCCGGCCATCGGACGCAGCGCCTGGCGCGTCGCCCGCGGCTTGGCCTTAGTGCTCTTGATCGGCATTCCCGTCGGCGTGCTGATGGGGGCGTTCTCCGAGGTGGACGCCTTCTTCCGCAAGATCGTCAACGGCGCGAAGGCCGTCCCCGTCACGGCGCTCGTCGGCCTGGTGACGCTCTGGTTCGGCATCTACGACATGGGGAAGGTCGCCTACCTCGTCCTCGGCGCGATCTTCTACATGATCATCCTGGTGAAGAACGCCGTGGCGGGCGTCAACGAGGAGTACGTGCGCGTGGCGCTCGACATCGGGGCGAACCGCTGGCAGATCATCTGGCGCGTGCTGCTGCCCGGCGCGCTGCCGCAAATCTGGGACGCCATCGCCGTCTGCATCGGCATCATGTGGACGTACATCATCCTCGCCGAAATCCTGAACAGCAACGTGGAGAATCTCGGCGTCGGCTACCTGCTCAGTCTGGGGGCGAGGCTCGGCGGCAACAGCTCCGGCAAGATGTTCGGCATGCTCATCGTCGTCGGACTCATCAGCACGCTGACCGACTACCTGCTGAACCTCGTCCGCAGAAGATTCTTCAACTGGTAAATCCCATGTCAGAGACCATCACCGAAGGGGCGGCGGACGCGCTGGCGGCGGAGGCCCACGAGCACCCAATCATGTTGCCGCACCAGCCGCACAAAGCCCCCATCGTCGAGTTCAGGCACGTCTTCAAGCGCTTCGAGGATGGACGCGCCGGCCAGTCGCTCGAAGTGCTGAAGAACTTCAGCTTCAAGATCGAGAGCAAGGAGGCCGGCGCGTTCGTCGTGCTGCTGGGGCCTTCGGGCTGCGGCAAGAGCACCGTGCTCAGCCTCATCTCCGGCCTCGCGCTCGCCGACGAGGGCGAGGTCAACGTCATGGGCAAGCCCGTCACGGGGCCGACGCCGGAGTCGGCCACCGTGCCGCAGGCCTACACCTGCTACCCCTGGCTGAACGTGCTCAGCAACGTCGAGTTCGGACTCGACATCCGGGGCGAGGTGCGCGACAAGAAGCGGCGGCGCGAGATCGCCATGGAGTACCTCCAGAAGGTCGGGCTGGAGGACAGGCACAGCGCCCACCCCAAGCAGCTTTCGGGCGGCATGCAGCAGCGCGTGGCGATCGCGCGCACGCTGGCGATGAAGCTCCCCATCGTACTCATGGACGAGCCGTTCGGCGCGCTCGACGCGCAGACGCGCACCGAGATGCAGCAGATGGTTCTCAAGCTCTGGGGCGAGGAGAAGAACACCATCATCTTCGTCACGCACGACATCGCCGAGGCCCTTCTGCTCGGCGACCGCGTCATCGTCTTCCCGTCGCGCCCGCTCAAGGAGGAGTTCTTCGAGGTGACCAACCTCGACAGCCAACTGGGCCACGACCGCCCGCCCGAGCTGATGCGCGACGAGCGCTTCCTACAGCTCTACGAACGGCTGCGGCAGGAGCTGAAGAAGAAGCCCGCCGCCCCGCAGACCTAGGCGGCGTGCATCGCGCGCGCTCGTCCGCTACACTTAAGCGTCGGCGTGCTCGGACGCAAATTCTGAAAGGGTAAACCGTCAAGGGGTAAATGTCCGCCATCCAGAACCTCGCGAAACGACCCGTGATAGTCGTGACGCTCGCCTCCGCCTTCATCGCCTCCGCCGTCTACTCGGTCGCCCTCTTCTTCGACCTCGCCAGGGCGGCGAATGTGGCGACGATCATGCTCTCGATCATCGTCGGCATCTCGGTCTTCTTCATCTGGGGCCAGCTCCGCCAGCAGGCGCGGCTCACGCGCGTCGCCAACACGCAGGCGCTCGTCGGCCTCTCTTCACCCTTCAACATGCAGCTCATACAGGATCGGCAGACGGCGGAGCTTTGGGTGACCGGCCCGCGCGACTACGAGCGCATGGACGAGGTTGACCGCTACCGCTACCGGATGCTCCTCTACTGGTGGCTCATCTTCCACGAGAACGTCTTCTACCAGAAGCAGAACGACCTCCTCGACGAGCACATCTTCGCCTCCTGGGCCTACGACCTCGAACACTTCGTCGCGCAGCAGAACCTACAGGCCCACTGGGGCGACCTGCGCGCGGGCTTCCAGCCTGAGTTCGCCAGGCACATTGACGAATTGATCGAGCCGCACAAGTCCGGGCGGCGCGCGCCGGACGCGCCGCGACTCCAGAGCGTCGCCGGCAAGCGCCGGGCCTGAAGGCGCGCCCCCTCTTTATCACTCCGAAGTCTCAGGCGCGGCGGGCTGAAAATAATTGGCATCGCCGCCCAATGGGGATATACTTCCCGCGCATTAGCCGCACGCTCGTTGGCGGAAGCCTTACTTTCGTTACCCTGGCCTCGTTTCTAACGCAACACCACGCCCACTGTTTCTAAAGCGGCCTGCTTCGGCGCGACAAAGGAGAGGTGACCATGCAGCAGGACTCCGAAACCCGGAGCGAAGGGCCGGCGGTCGGTTCTGACGCAGGCCGCGAGGCGAACGCCGACGCTGCGCCTCCGGTCGTCGTCGGCCAGCATGCGGGCGCGGTGCACGCTTCCTTCCGCGACCGCTTCGCGCTGCGTGCGTGGGACGTGGTCGTCATCGTCGTCGTGGCCTCGCTCATCGGGGTCTGGGTTTACATGCGCGGCAACCGCGCCTATGAGGGGCAGCTCGGTCGCCCGCTGCGCGTCGGCATCGTCTCTTGGCCTGGCTACGCGGGCGGACTCGTGGCCAACAACGGCCTGCGGCCAAACAAGGACTCCGACTTCTGGACTAAGCACAACCTGCTCGTCGAGTTCGTGCTCGTCGAAGA